>CAYVVR010000655.1:0-2377 GCA_964454655.1 uncultured Planctomycetaceae bacterium
CCTCGGTCCATTCGTCCAAGTGATCGAGCTTGACGTTCAGAATCGCCCCTTGGAACGCGTCGAGGCGGCTGTTCATGCCGACTATCGAGTGATAGTAGCGAGGCTCCATGCCGTGAACGCGCAACAAGCGCACGCGTTTGGCCAGCTCGGGATCGTTGGTCGTGACGATTCCGGCGTCGCCGGCGGCGCCGAGATTCTTCGTAGGATAGAAGCTAAAGCACCCCAAATCGCCCAAACTTCCTACTCGGCGTCCGCGCCATTCGGCACCGATCGATTGGGCCGCATCTTCGATGAGGGGGATCCCGTGTTTGTCGGCGATGACCGACAGGGCGTCCATGTCGGCGCTTTGGCCGAACAGGTGCACCGGGATGATGGCCTTGGTTTTCTTGGTGATCAGTCTCGCGACGTGATCGGGGGCGATGTTGAACGTGATCGGATCGAGGTCGGCGAACACGGGGACGGCCCCCAGTCGCGCGACGGCTCCGGCGGTGGCGAAGAAGGTGAAGCTCGGCACGATGACCTCATCGCCGACACCGACTCCGCAGGCGCTCAGGGCCAGAATCAAGGCGTCGCTTCCCGAGGCACAGGCCACGGCGTAGCGGCTGTGACTGTATGCGGCAATGCGTTCTTCCAGTCGCTCGATGTAAGGCCCGAGAACGAAGATTCCCGAGTCGAGGACCTGGGCCAATTCGGCAAGATACGCATCACGAAGAGGACGATTTTGACGATGCAGATCCAAAAGCGGGACCGGCCGATCCGTCGGGGCATCCTGCCCATGCTGGTGATGCTCGTTCATACCCTGGAGTATCCTTCCTTGGTTCCCGGTTGCGCGCGGAAAGCATCCACGCCGCCGTATCCTGACGTATGCTAAATTAGAATTTCGCAAGGGTCGGGTCAATAGCAGGTTGTGCCGGGCTAAAATGGCGAAAACGACCTTCAAATTTAAAGATACGCCCCATCACCGATGCTCCGACCGCCGCGCCTTTTCTGGTTGATCTTGTTCGGCGAGTTGCTGGCCGCAGGAATCGCCCTGTTCGGCGGTCGGCTGATCGTGCGTTCGCGCGAGCACCGTGCCGCATTCGAACAGTTGGAAGAAGCGTCGCGGTCGATCTTGGCATCGGCGGCGTCGGAAGCCCGCGACGGCATCGCCACGCGACGATTCGACAGGCTCGATGCTCGTTTTCGCGAGGCGGCGCGGCACGGTTCGATCCGATTGCGGCTGATCACTTCCGACGATCGCGTGGTTGCCGGAAGATTGCCCGGTGCGCCCGAGCGGATCGCCGTCGCTTCGTATCCCGAAATCGTCGAAGCCCGACGTCGCGGCGCGTTCGCGGCCCGGGCGCGATTCGATCCCGGCCGGGGAAGCCGGTGTCTTTGCGCGGCGCAGCCGGTCGAAAGCAATTCGAACGAACCGAATGCAAGCGGGACGGTCGTGTGGGTGAGTATCCCCATCGACGACGGAGCCATCTTGCCGGCACCGTCGGTGACGGCGGCCTTGTTGCTGTTGCTCGTTGTCGTGTGCGTTCCCACGGCGTGGTTCATCTCGCAGAAGATCACGCGGCCCCTCTCGCACGTGTCGCACGCCCTGCGCCGACTGGCCGACGGTGCGTTCGATGTTCAACTTCCTCGTCGGGGACCGCCCGAGCTGATGGCCGTTTTCGATTCGGTGAACGACGCAGCCGACGAACTGGAACGGCGGTTTTCGGCCGTTCGGCGAAACGCCGAGGAAAACGCGGCGATCCTTTCGTCGATGGTAGAGGGCATTCTCGCGGTCGATACGCGAGGGTGCATTTTGCGAATCAACGAACCCTGCGCGCGGTTGTTGCGGACGGCACCGCGCGACGCGTTGGGAAAACCCGTCCGCGAGGTCGTGCGAACGCCCGAGTTGGTCGACCTGATCGAGCGATTGCTCGACCGGCGTGAAGCCGACAAGGTCGAACTGCGAATGGAAAACGGCCGAACGCAATACTATATCGCCCAAGGGGCCGTGTTGTCGGATTCGCAGGAACGTATGATCGGCGTGCTCGTCGTTCTGCACGACGTGACGCGCTTGCGGTACCTGGAACAGGTGCGTCGCGATTTCGTGTCGAATGTCAGCCACGAGTTGCGGACCCCGATTACCTCGATCAAAGGTTTCATCGAAACACTTCTCAACGGCGCTCTCGAAGATCGCGAGGTCGCGGAACGGTTCCTGGCGATCGTCCACCGGCAGGTGGATCGACTGAACGCCTTGATTACCGACCTGCTGAGCCTGGCCCGGCTGGAACGCGACGAAGCGAAACAGAACATCCGCTTGGAACCCGGTTGCGTGCGCGACGTGGTCGAAAACGCGCTCGGCATGTGTCGTTACGCGGCCGAAAAGCACGGCGTGCAGTTG
>CAYVVR010000656.1:0-2375 GCA_964454655.1 uncultured Planctomycetaceae bacterium
ATCACATCCGGTTGGTATTGGGGTATTGGCGTACCGACCACGGGCCGCAACTGCCAACTGTTGGAATGACATTCCGGAAGGAGAGAGCGATGCGGTCGCTGATTTCAGCGGTCTTTTGTACCACCGTCGCCGTGCTGGTTGCATGCGGAACGGTTTCCGCGTCTCCCGTGTGGATCACCACCGAAGACGGTCAAGGAGCCGACACCTTCGTTCAGGGCGGCTCGACCGCCGATTCCAACTTCGGGTCGATCGAAAACGTGGTCGTCAAGAACGGACCGTTCAACGACCAGTTCGCCCGCAAGGGATATCTGCGGTTCGATCTCTCCAAAACGCTCGGTGGTCCGATCTCGGCCGCCACGCTGGCGTTGACGATTACCTCGAACAACTCGGGCGGCGGCAATCCGGCACCGGCCAATTTCACGGTCGACGTGTTCGGGTTGGTCGATGGGTTCGCCGGAGTCGATAACACGTCGAACGGTTCGACGGCCGACGATGCCGACGTGCACGGCGAGTTTTGGCCCGAAAATCTGATCGACTGGAACAGCGCGCCCGCGAACGTCACCAGTTCGGGGTTCGACCTCGACGCGAACGCCCTGCTGCTCGGATCGCTGGCGGTCACCACCGGTGATGTCGTCGGAACGACGGTCTTGTTCAGCACTCCCGAGTTGGTCGACTTTCTCAACGACGACACGAACGGCGTCGTTACGCTGATTTTGCGGCGTTCGGGAGCGACCGCCGGAAACGGGCCGAACCTCGCCTTTGCGTCGAAGGAAAACACCGTCTACGCGGCGCCGACGTTGCTGTTGGACGCCAACTTGCCGGAACCTTCCGCTTGGCTGTTGGGCCTGCTGGCCGTGCCCGGCTTGGTCTATTTGCGTCGTCGGCGAAAATAAAGTCGACCGATCACACAAACGAACACAAGGCGGCCGCTCGCATCCGCGGGTAGGCCGTTTTTTTCGTGCTACACACGCACCCGGTTGGGGTAATTCGACAACGATACGGCTCGGCAAACCGATCGATTTCGGCGGGCGTCGGCTCCCGAAAACAGGAAAACATTGGCCCGACTGGCGGAAACGGTTACAAAAGGATGGCAGGAACGACGCAAAGGCCTTACCGAGCCATCGCAGCACCATTGCGGCAAGGTACAGGAGACCGGACATGGCGGCATCTGATCGAATCCCGAGCAACGAATTCGCTTCCGACGCCCATGCCGGCCGTTGGCAGCACCGTGAAGAGGGCACCGATCGAATCGTTTGCGACCTGTGCCCTCGAGCGTGCCGCTTACCGCCGGGAGCACACGGGTTCTGCTTCGTCCGCAAGCGGGAGGGCGACCGGATCATTTCGACGACCTACGGCCGCAGCACGGGCTTTTGCGTCGATCCGATCGAGAAAAAGCCGCTGAATCATTTCTATCCCGGAACGGCGGTGTTGTCGTTCGGCACGGCCGGTTGCAACCTGGGTTGCAAGTTCTGCCAGAACTGGTCGATCTCGAAATCGCGGGAAATCGATCGCGTTTGCGAACAGGCCGCCCCCCGGGCAATCGCCGAGGCAGCCCGCCGGTTAGGCTGCAAGAGCGTCGCCTTCACGTACAACGATCCAATCATCTGGGCCGAATACGCCATCGACACGGCCGTCTCCTGCCGCGAACTGGGCATCGCCACGGTGGCCGTCACGGCAGGCTACATCCAGCCGCAGGCCCGCCGCGACTTCTTCGCGCACATCGACGCGGCCAACGTCGATCTGAAAGCGTTCGACGACGCCTTCTACCGCAAGCTGACCGGGGCGAAACTGCAACCGGTTCTCGACACGCTGGTTTATTTGGTGCACGAAACGAACGTGTGGGTCGAGATCACGAACTTGATCATTCCCGGCGAAAACGACTCGCCGGACGAAATTCGGCGAATGTGCCGCTGGATTCGCGAAGAACTGGGGACCGACGTGCCGATTCACTTCACGGCGTTCCATCCGGCCTTTCGCCTGACCGACCGCCCGCCGACTTCGCCCGCCGCGTTGCAACAAGCGCGAACGATCGCGCACGACGAAGGGCTTCTGTACGTGTACACCGGGAACGTGTACGATCCTAGCGGGCAGAGTACGTACTGCCCCACGTGCGGAACGATCATCGTCGGACGCGACGGCTACACGATCACGCACTATGCACTCGACGGAGATCGCTGCCGTCGGTGCGGAACGTCGATCGCGGGGCGTTTCGATCCGGCGGGCAAACCCGGCCGTTGGGGCACCCGCCGTTTGCCGGTCCGCATCGCCGACTACGCACGATAGGAAATCCGCCCGTCGACCGACGCCCACGGCTGTCGACAACCGGTCAATCATAGGAGGACGAACCGATGTCGCACGAGACGCACCCTGCCGAG
>CAYVVR010000657.1:0-2373 GCA_964454655.1 uncultured Planctomycetaceae bacterium
GCGGGTCATGGGAATCGGTTCGTTCGACATGAGTTCCCCTCGATGATGGTATTCCGTTTAAGACGTGGCGGATGCAACCTTCGCAGTCGATACGATTGTATCCCGATTCGACCGGCCTCGGAAAGGTCGTCTTCTCGAGGGTACGAAACGGCTTTGCGTCGATTTGACTTGCTTCGCCCGCCCCGACGGCCGATAAGAACGATTGAGGGCGTGCTGCGCGCCGCGTACGGTGCGGCCTTCAGGAACCACCCCACGGATGGAGAGTTAACGATGAAACGATCGATCGTTGTCTTCGCTTCGGCTTTGACGTTGGTGCTGTCGTTGGGAATCGTCGCCTCGCCGGCGCAAGCTCAAATCTTGGAAAAGTTTTTCCATAGCATCGGCCGCGATACCGCACGGAACAACTTGTGGCCCGATTCCTTCCTTCCGGCCGATCGTGCGTCGGTCCGCGCCCCGTTCGTCTTGATGGTCCGTAACGGCTGGGAACGACAAAACCTGATCGCCGACCAGCACTTCGAATCGGGCACGAACGAACTGAACGGCGCCGGCAAGCTCCGCATCGAATGGATTCTCACGCAGGCCACCAAACCGCACCGGGTCATCTACTTGCGGCGATGCATGTCGCCGGAAGACACGGCCGAGCGTCTCGAAAACATCCGAAAATGGGCGGCCAATTATCTACCCGAGGGAACCGAACCGAACATCATGATCTCGACGCTGGCCCCCGTCGGGTGGCCCGCCGAACGGGTGAACGCCGTCGATCGCAAGTTCACCAGTTCGATGCCCGATCCGCGGCTGCCCGAACCGAAGTCGGACGACGGCCAAGGCAACTAATCCGAGATTCCAACACAACGTCACCAAAAACGTCGGGGGGCAGACGACACACAGGATCAGGGCGGGTCCGGTCTCCACCGAGCCCGCCCTGCGTCTTTTGCTCCCTCGCCAGAACTACTTGCCCGCAGAACCGGCAAATCTTATCCAATCCAACATTTCGGCTTTAGATCGAAGCCCGACGGGTCGATTGGGATATGTGGGCACGTGTTGCAGCGGAAGCGATTTTGCGCCGACCGATTCGTCGCAGCAACACGAAGTTGGACGATGCGATTCGCCGCACCGTCCCATCGACGGGAAGCACACACAAAGATGGAAGACCGGCCCCAAGGTCGGATCATTCGGCAAACCATGGAGGGATCCCAAGTGCGAACACCGATTCTCACGTTCGGGGCGATCGCGCTTGCCGTCACGTTCGTTTCCGGCGGGTGCACGACCGGGGCCATCGGCGCCGATCGCGAGGGGATCGTGCAACAACCGCTGGAAATGCCGAACCCGGCGCAAAAAGAGTATCGCGCCACCTACGACCGGTATCACCACGAGTTTGCCCGGCGGCCTTTGGTTGCGCCCGCGTTGGGGTACGAGGCTCCCTCCAAAGTCGAACGCATCGCCGATACCTTGCGAGCCAAAACAGAAGCCGGTCTGGCGGATCTCAAATTCGGTCTGAAGTCGAAATTTGAAAGCGTCGGCCGTCTGCTGGCCTTCGAAGAACCGGCCGATTCGACCGATGATCCCACCTCGCTTTCGAGCGATGCGAAACCGTCGCCGCGGCTGTACACGGCGACCGCCAAGCTCGCGGAACAGGCGGGCAATCCCGCCAAGGCCGAAGAATACTACCGCAAAGCCCTGCGACTGGATCGCAATTACTTCGACGCCCTATTCGGGCTGGCGCATCTACTGGATCGGCAGGGCCGCCTGGCCGAAGCGACCGAATACTATCGTCGCGCGTGCGACGTGGCCCCGAACAATCCGACCACGTTCAACGACCTGGCGATTTGCTATGCTCGGCGTCAAATGCCCGCCGAATCGATGGGCGCCCTGCAACGGGCGGTCGATTTGGCCCCCAAGTCGACCTTGTACCGACACAATCTGGCCACGGTACTCGTTCAAATGGGCGAAACCGACCAGGCGTTACGACACTTGAAAGCCGTCCACGACGAGGCGACGGCGTACTACAACCTCGGCTTTTTGTTGCAAAAGAAGGGAGATCGCGCCTCGGCGGCGTACTATTTCGCGCAAGCGGTGAAGGCAAACCCGAATTTCGAAGAGGCCAAGTTGTGGCTGCAAGCCCTCGGAGGCGTCCCCGCCGCTCGCGAACCCGCCTCGCCGACCGGTCCTCAGCGTTCGCCGGAGCGAGTCGCGCGGCGTCCCGAGCCGCAACCGTCGCTGAATCCCTTCCGTTCGTTGTGGCCGTTCCGGAAGGAAGCCGACGCTTCCTCGGGAAAAGCAGCCCCGTCGCCGGCATCGACGCAGACGCCCGGCGGCAATCACGTTTCCGAAGGCACGGCTGCATCGCCGCAAGCCAAGCCGAGCGTCTCGACC
>CAYVVR010000658.1:0-1949 GCA_964454655.1 uncultured Planctomycetaceae bacterium
TCGGTTCGTAAACCGAGGCGTACAGCGTATGGATTTTGCCCAATTTGCCGCTGTGCGCCAGTTGCACGGCGGCTTGAAAATTGGGCACGCTTCGCCGTTGAGTCCCGGCTTGAAAGATGTGTCCGGTGCGTTGGAAGGTTTCGGCCAGCTTTTGACACAACTCGATCGTCAGACCGCACGGCTTTTCGGAATACACGTCTTTGCCCGCTTCGGCAGCCATCATCGACGCCGTGGCGTGCCAGCGATCACCTGTGCCGATCAACACGGCATCGATGTCGTCCCGGTCGAGCATTTCGCGAAAATCACGGTAAATGCGGCAGTCGGTGTTTCCGTAGAACCCGTCGACCATGCCCTTGCCCGCCTCACGGCGTGTCTTTTGAACGTCGGCGATGGCGATGCAACGCACGTCGGGCAATTTGAGCATCGCTTGGAGGTCGTATGTCGCCCGCGGGCCGATGCCGATGACTCCGAACTGAATGCGTTCGCTCGGCGGTACGGTATCTTCGGCACCGGCGGCCGAGGCAGAAACGATCCAGGGGGCCGACACGGCGGCAGTCGCTGCGGCGGTCCTTTCCAGAAACGTACGGCGGGATTGGCGAAACGATTCGGTCATGACGGCATTTCCCCCACATCTTTTGCGGAACGAACGGTGATGCTCGGCCTGCGGCGCGACGACCACTGGCCGAGCATCACTGTAATCGACTACGTTCGATGCTGCAAAGATTTCGCCGCTGCGACCGTGTTCCGAAATCGGGAATGTGTGCCGAACGACGGAACCGGGATCAAAATTCCCAGTCGTGCCCGACGACACCGCGTGTCGGCTCGCGCCACTGGATCATGCGAACGCGATCAATTTCGACGTGTCCCGGCGATTGCAACGGGTCGATACGAAGCTGACGAAGCGGTTCATCCAACTCGATTTCGTATCGCAAGACGTGAAACCGGCCGTCGCCGACCATCGGCTGCGAGAGTCGCGTTTCGGGGGAGATCGCCTTCGAACGCGTGGCGTAATAGAGGTCGCAACGACCGTCTTGTTCGGCTCGCATCGTGATCTCGATACGCAGGCGACCTGCCGGAGCGGAAGCATAGGGGTTCCGTAATTGAGGATCGGGGCCGCGAGAATCGAGGATCAACAGGTCGTTTTCTCGCCGGATTTCCAATTGGTCGTTGCCCGTCCAACCGAGGAACGAAGGCACGTAATTGGGGTTCGGCTTCGGCACCAGGGCCTTTGTTTCGTTGAGGAAGTCGTCGATGAGACGATTCAGTTCCGCGGCGCGGTCGGGGAAACGGGCGGCGAGATTGATTCGCTCGCCGATATCCTCTTTTAGGTTGTACAGCTCGAGCCGATCGGTTTGGTTCGGGCCGTCGCCGTAGCGGCGGATGAGCTTCCATTCGCCGACCCGCACGCTTGTCGCCCAAAGGTTGCCTGTCGCCGGCGGTGCGTGGGGAAAGTGACAGAAGATCGGCCGACCGGCGGGCAGCGTTTCTCCCAACAAGGCAGGCAGAATGCTACGCCCGTCGCAGGGCTGGTTTTTCGGTTGCGGGATGTCGAGCACATCCAGGATCGTCGGGTAGAAATCCACCGAGCAAACGGGCAATTCGTTGACCGTCTCCGGTGCGATGCGCCCTTTCCATGAGACGATCAACGGAACACGATGGCCGCCTTCGAAGATGTTGCCTTTGCCGTTTCGCAACGGTGCGTTGTTGGTGACCTCGAGATCTTCGACGAGATTGTACATGTTCCCGCCGTTGTCCGAGGTGAAGATGATCAAGGTGTTTTCCGTCAACCCGAATCGATCGAGCGCGTCGAGCACGCGACCGACGTTGGCGTCCAACGTTTCGATCATCGCTCCCATGACGGGGTTGCGTTGGAAGTTGTCGGGATCGGCGGCCGCTTTCTTGCGGTATTTTTCGATCAGCGGTTCTTTCGCCTCGAACGGTGCGTGAAC
>CAYVVR010000658.1:1959-2369 GCA_964454655.1 uncultured Planctomycetaceae bacterium
GTTGAGCAGGAACGGCCGGTCGCGATTCGCTTCGATGAAACGGACGGCCTCGGTGGTCACGGCGTCGTCGATGTGCGTTCCGTCGGGAACCTTCGGCAGCGTATCGCACGGCCACGGCGCGAAATAACTTCGCGGCGGACCGGGATGTTCGCGGCCGCCCACCACCACGTCGAAACCTTGGTTTTCGGGGATGTACGGCTCACGCCCGAGATGCCATTTGCCCATGAACGCCGTCGCGTAGCCGCGTTCTTTGAGCAACTCGGCATAGGTGATGTATTCATTCGGCAACCGCGTTCGTGTCTGCGGTGTCGTCACAGGATGTTGCGGCGCGGCGCGGTCGGGGACGATCGGATCGAGAACCACCTGCGGAACGTGTCCCGACGGCGTCGTGAAGCGAATACGTCCGGGGT
>CAYVVR010000659.1:0-1545 GCA_964454655.1 uncultured Planctomycetaceae bacterium
CTGCGAAAAGCCGCTCACACTGTTCATCGACGAAGGCAAAATCCTTTGCCGCGTGATTCGTGAGACGAATCGCGTCTTTCAGACGGCTTCGGAAAACCGGTCGATCGAAACGTACATTCGGCTGATCTCGCTGGTCCGGGCCGGGGTGATCGGGCGACTGAAACACATCGAGGTGCGGCTGCCGATGGGGAATTCGACCGCCCGCGCCGTCGGCATTTCGCGAACGGGTTCGCCCACCGAACCGACCGATCCGCCGCCCGAACTCGATTTCGACATGTGGCTCGGCCAAGCGCCGAAGATGCCCTACATTCCCGCCTACGTGCATTACAACTTCCGCTGGAACCTGGCCTTTTCCGGCGGCGTCATCACCGACTGGGGCGCCCACATGTGCGACCTCGCTCAATGGGGACACAACTCGGAACATAGCGGACCGGTCGAAGTCGAAGGACAAGGTGACTTTCCCCCGCGCGACGCGGTATACAACGCCGCCCCGACGTTCCGCGTGCATTACCGCTACGCCGACGGCGTCACGCTCACCGTCTCGGCCGGGCGAGGCGATTTGGATCCGAACCGGTCCTACAAGATTCCCGTCGTAGGCCGCACGCCGCAGCCGGGCATTCGGTTCGAAGGAACCGACGGTTGGATCGAATCGCACAAGTGGCGCGGCTCGCTGAAGGCTTCCGATCGCGAGATGCTCGATGTCGAAGTCGATCCGCGAGAACAGGGATTGTACGTGCCCAGCGAGGTCATCGCCCGCACCGACACCGGCAAAGGCGGCGAACATCGCAACTTCTTCGACTGCGTCAAATCGCGCAAGCCGTGCTACGCCCCCGCCGAAATCGGGCATCGCACGATCACCATTCCGCACATCGGCAATATCGCGATGCAGTTGGGCCGCAAGCTGCGTTGGAACCCCGAAACGGAAACGTTCGTCGACGACGATGAAGCCAACCGAATGCTCAGTCGGCCGCAACGTGATCCGTGGTCGATCGACAACATCGATTCTTGGATCGAAGGTTGACCTCGAACCGGTTGCCGGATCGTCGATAGACAAGAACCGCCGCGCCGACAGGGACGTCGGCGCCGTTCGTTCTCACCGATTCCGGCACACGCCCCGATTTCCTGTCGACAATGAGCCGCACCATGAGAAACATCGCTACCGTTTCATCCTACTTTCTTGCAGCGGTAGGAAGCGCAGCGGTCATTCTTGCCGCACCGGTCGATGCGTCACCCGCAGGTCCGACGATGGTCGAAGCGACCTACAAGTTGTTTCACCCCAAATCGACCGCCACATGTTTCTTGCTGCGCGAGCCGAAATCGGAAACCGCCGACGATTCGTCGCCGAATTCCGATACCGTGTGGCTGGTCACCGCGGCCCACGTGCTCGAGAAGACCGAGGGCGAATCGGCCGTGCTCGTTCTGCGGGAAAAGGTCGGTCTGTACGAGTACAAGCGACATGATTATCCCATCACGATTCGTCGCGACGACAAGCCGTTGTGGACCAAGCACCCGAAATTCGACACGGCCGTGTTGAGATTGGAGACG
>CAYVVR010000659.1:1555-2366 GCA_964454655.1 uncultured Planctomycetaceae bacterium
AAACCTTGCAGGCCGCCGGCGTCGATGTGGCAAGTCGCGTATACGTGATCGGCTATCCGTCGCGGGTCGAATCGAACGGTGCCGGATTCCCGATCGTTCGCAGCGGGATCATCGCGGGGTATCCTCTTTTTCCCGCGTCCGAACACCCGGTCATCCAGATCGATTTTCACACCTTCGAGGGCGACAGCGGCGGCCCCGTGTTCATCGCGTCGGATGAATCCGGCGAGCATCCGCTGCTGTTGGGCTTGACGATGGGCTACGTTCGTTTCGACGAAAAAATCAATTCGGTATACGAAGAACGCACCGTTCATCACCCGCTCAATCTGGGCATGATCATCCGCGCCACGGTCGTCCGCGAAACGCTCGATTTGGCACGCAACGGGGCGTCGACCGGCGATTCCGAGTAGTTCCTGCCGCTTTTTTCGCAGACCGCAGCGGCACGACGCGATAGAATACGCTAAAGGGAAAATCGGTCGGCGAAGGTTTTCCACAGCGTCCGTCGTGCTGCTTGTAGCGAAAAGGGCTTCTCATGTTCCAAGCGTTTGGGTGGTCTCGACCGCGAACGATCGCGGTATCGTTGGGGGGAATCGTTTCGGCGTGTTTGCTTGCCGTATGGCTCGGCACGACTTTTCAGGAGACCGCCTGCGCCGAAGAAGCCCCTGCGAAGTCGACGGAAAAGGTCGCACTCGAAACGCTCGTCGGTCGCCTCGACGAAGCGAAGACGGCCGAGGAACGTGTTGCGCTCGCCGGAAAATTGGCAACCTACGGCAAGCCCGCCGAAGCGGCCGTTGCCGGGCTTTTGGGCGATTCG
>CAYVVR010000660.1:0-2363 GCA_964454655.1 uncultured Planctomycetaceae bacterium
TTCCCGGCCACCGCGACCTTGCCGGACACCACCGGATCCAGCCCGAAGACCGCCCGCATCAACTCGGTTCGCCCCGCACCGACCAATCCGGCGATTCCCAAAATCTCGCCCCGTCGCAACCTAAGTTTCGCATCCCGAGGCTTTTCGACGCCGCACAGGCCGTCGAGCTCCAAGAGCACCTCGCCGAACTCGCGCTGCGAATGCGGATACAGATCGTTGACCTCACGCCCGACCATCATCGTCACGATCTCGTCGGACGACGTCTCGGCGGTCACACCGGTGCCGACGGTTTCGCCGTCGCGCAGGACGGTAAAGCGATCGCTGATCTCCTGAACTTCTTCCAAGAAGTGAGAAATGTAGACGATCGACAATCCCTGTTCTTTCAGGCGAGCGATCAGGTCGAACAAACGCCGCACGTCACGCCGGGTGAGGCTGCTGGTCGGCTCGTCGAGCACGACCACCTTGGCATCGAGCGCCACCGCTCGTGCGATTTCGACCATTTGCTGATTGGCGATGGAAAGTCGCGAGACTTCGACATCGGGGCGGATTTCGTCGGTCCGCAACTGGGCGAGGGCGTCTTCCGCCTTGCGTCGCAGCGATTTCCAATCGAGCAGTCCGCGCCGGGTCGGCTCCACTCCCAGGAAAATGTTCTCCATGACCGTCAGGTGCGGCGCCAGCGATAGCTCTTGGTAGATCATCGCGACACCGTGCCGTCGCGCGTCGAGCGGATTCGCGGGCGTGTAGGGCTTTCCGTCGAGGAACATCTCGCCCGCATCCGCCTTGTGCGCGCCGGAAAGCACCTTCATGAGGGTGCTCTTGCCCGCTCCGTTCTCTCCGACCAGCGCGTGCACTTCGCCGGGTCGGACGGAAAGCTCGACACCGCGCAGCGCCTTAGTGGCACCGAACGATTTTTTGACACCGCGCATCACGAGGCGATCGGACATGTTCGTTTGGCTACCGGCACCCATGTTGCTACTCGCTATCGCCTACCGCCCACGATCCGCAAGGCTTTCGTCACTTCAGTCCGACCAACTCGCGAACCGCCGGATCTTGCTCCAGCTTTTCCTTCGTGACGACCGTCACTCCCGTGTCGATGTACTTGGGAACTTCTTCGCCCCGCAGATGCTTAACCAGCGTTTCTACGGCCAAACGTCCCATCTTCTTCGGATTCTGGGCGATCAACGCATCGATCGTTCCCTCCTGGACCGCTTCGACCAGTCGCGGGGTAAAATCGAATCCGACGAAACGCACGTCGACCGTCACCCCACCGCCTTTGAGGTCGTTGAGAGCCTCCAAGACCCCCAACGTGGCGCGGTCGTTGCACGCGAAGATGCCGTCCAGCTCTAAACGGTTGTCTTTGACCAGTCGTTCGAGCGTGTTGACGGCCGTTTTCTTGCAGCCGGCAACCGTAGCGTCGGCCGGATAAGGATCTTCGACGATCTCCAACCCCGCCTCTTTCGCCTTCTCGATGAAACCGTCGGCCCGAGCTTCCGTACTACCGGTCCCTTGCACGAAGCGCATGACCATCACGCGTTTTTTCCCTTCGGGCAAGAGGCTGATCAAATGCTCGGCCCCCAAGCGTCCGCCTAGCTTGTTGTCGGTCGCGACAAAGCTCACGTAAGCATCCGAATCGACGGACGAATCAAAGATGACCACCGGAATCCCCGCGTCGGCGGCACGTTCGACCGTCGGTTTCATGGCCACTCGATTCAACGGAGCGAGGGCGATTCCGTCGACCTGCAAGCTGATCATGTTCTCGATGATGCGATTTTGCTCGGCGAACTCGGTTTCAGTCAGCGGGCCTTCCCACCGCATGTCGACGTTCAGCTCTTCTGCCGCCTCGCGGGCACCTTCTTCGACCGTTTCCCAAAATTCGGCCCCGGTGCTCTTCGGAATGACCGCGATCGAAAGCTTGCCGTCGTCGGCCTGCCGTCCCTTGTTGCATCCGAAAACGGGGAACGTCAGGACAATCCCGACCACCACCAACCAGGCAAGTTTCTTCCGCATGATTTGTCTCCTGCCGGTCACAAAGAGCTGTAATCGTTCGGGAAGTGCCGTCGACGCGTTGCGGCAAAATCGCAAATCGCGACAAGCAGCCACCCCCAGCCGCCGAAGCTTTCATTGTAACAAGCGACGGAGCCGCTTGCACTATCTCGCGTCCGTGAATTTTGCGAAGCCGGTCGACCACGGCGAACCGAGAATTAGTTATCGATCGCGGACGCTTGCGTCGGATTTCCCCAACGACATTCCAGCGATTGTCACAAGTGCCAATTCGTTCGTAGGTTCCGCGAAACCTTGTCATTCCACACCGAAAAAGGCCCCCGCCTTGCCCGCGACTCGGCATCTCGGCCGAACATCGGCGT
>CAYVVR010000661.1:0-2359 GCA_964454655.1 uncultured Planctomycetaceae bacterium
GTAAGGCGAAGGTGTTGCTGGCGGTTTGTCGTGGGCGCAAGCAGCACGACAAGCGAGAGCGACTCAAACGTGAGGAATCGCAACGGGAAATTCGCCGGACGATGCAACGTTGGCGTTAGGCGGCGCAACGAGTTTCATTAGACCTTCGAAAACATTCCGGCCGATCGAACCGCGTGGGTGCCGATCCCGTACCGACGGCGGTCGCCGTTTTGGCTCAGGCAGACAATTTCCCGACCGATTCGGTGTCGGAGGACCAAGCCGATGTCGATGCCCAACGAAGAGCAGCCCCTGTTGTTGCTGAAAGACGTGTACAAATCGTTCATCGAGCCCGGCGGCGGCGAATTGCCGATTCTGGACATCCCCGAATTTCGGGTCGAGGCCGGAGAGCAAGTCGTGATCGTCGGCGAAAGCGGCTGCGGGAAGACGACGCTGTTGCACGTCATCGCCGGGATCAGCCGTCCGAACGAGGGGCAGGTGCGGATCGACGGTTGGGATATCACGCTGCTCAGCGAAGCCGAGTGCGACCGTTTCCGCGCCGAACACTTGGGATACGTGTTCCAGACGTTCAACTTGCTGCCCGGGTTTACGGCGTTGGAAAACGTAATGCTCGGCATGAGCTTCGCGAAGGGGCGGACGGACGTCGATTGGGCGAAGCATCTGCTCGAACGTGTAGGGCTCGGTCATCGCATGAAACACAAGCCCGGCCAGATGTCGGTCGGCGAACAGCAACGCGTGTCGATTGCGCGGGCGATGGCCAATCATCCCAAGATCATCTTGGCCGACGAGCCGACGGCGAACGTCGACTCGGGAAACCAGCAGCAAATCATCGACTTGTTGCGGGAAACCAGCGCCGAAGAAAACGTGGCGCTGATCATGGTGACGCACAGTCCCGAAGTCGCCTCGCAGTTTTCCCGCGTCGTCCGCCTGGAAGACATCAACATGGTGTTGAGTAAGAAATGAGCCTTTGGAAGATCGCGTGGCGTAGTATTCAGCATCGGGCGTTGGCCTCGACCTTGACGGCCTTTTCGATGGCCTTGGGGGTGGCCCTGGTGGTTGCCGTGTTGGTCGTCTACCAAGTGCTCGACCACTCGTTCCACCGCAGCTCGCAAGGCTACGACTTGATCGTCGGCCCCGCCAAGGGCGGATCGCTCGAATTGGTACTGGGGACGGTGTATTACCTTCAGCCGCCGCGGGGCACGATCCCGTTTTCGGTCTACGAGGAATTGCACAGCGGGAAATATTCCTCTGAGGCCGAAGCCGCCGTGCCGGTGTGCTTGGGGGCGTACTACAAGGGATTTCCCGTCGTCGGCACGACCTCCGAGATGTTCGAGGTCTTTCGATACCTCGAAGACCGTAAGTACGAATTCGCCGAGGGTGGGCGGAATTTCTCCGACGACGAGCCGTTCGAGGCCGTCATCGGCGCTCGGATCGCCCGCGAGACGGGCTTGGGGGTCGGTGATACGTTCCGCTGTAGCCACGGGGCGCCGGATTCGACCGAGGAACATGCCGACGAATTCACCATCGTGGGCGTGATCAAACCGACCGGAACGCCCGTCGATCGCGCGCTGTACATCAACATTCAGGGCTTCTGGTTGATGCACGAGCATGAGGACGAGGCGGCTGCCGCCCTTCAAGAGGAGATCGAAAAGGCCAAACTGCAACTACAGCAGGAGGAACGAAGCGAGGAAGATCAAGCGTCGCCCGCCGAATCGGGAGAAGATCATGCCGACCATGCCGAGTCGGCTGTCGATCTGGAAGCCCTGAGCGAAGAAGTGTCGCACGAACACCACGAAGGTGAACGGCGGATTACAGCCGTTCTCGTCCGTCGCGATTGGTCGAACGCACCGCGAGCCATGGCGCTGCCCGCCACGCTGGCTGAGATCCCCGACGTGCAAACCGTCGAGCCGATTCAGGAAGTCGAACGGCTTTTCGACAGCTTGTTGGGCGACATCCAGGCGATCTTGCTGATTTTCGCCGCCATGATCGTGATCGTGGCAGGCATCGGGTTGATGGTCAGCATTTACAACTCGATGAGCGATCGCAAGCTCGAAATCGCGATCATGCGGGCGTTGGGGGCCAGGCGAGCAACCGTGATGGCGATCATTCTCTTCGAAAGTATCCTGCTGTCGCTCGGCGGCGGGCTCATCGGGGCCGTGCTGGGGCACGGGCTGGTGGGCATTCTCTCTCCGGTCATCATGGAAAAGACCGGCGTTCAGGTCGGCTTCTTCAATTTTCAGGTCGTAGAGCTGATTCTCGTGCCGGGATTGATCATTCTGGCTTCGGCGGTCGGATATCTGCCTGCGGTCATCGCATACCGAACCGACGTTGCCGACTCGCTCAAGGCGTGAATAGGCAGAAT
>CAYVVR010000662.1:0-2350 GCA_964454655.1 uncultured Planctomycetaceae bacterium
TCGTATGCCCGCAATGCGGCGTGGAAGAGACGTGCCCCTCGATGCAGGATGCGGAATACGAGGAGCGGCACAAAGATGACGCCGAGACGCCCGATGCATCCGACTCGGCCGCCGACTCGTGACGCGGCCCATCCCCCCCGACGGGATGGCCACAAGCGTATAAAAGCCGCCGAATCGCGAAATCTTCTGAAATTTCGCGACTGCGCGAACCGAGATAGGGTTTCGTCGTATCCATTTTGTGTGCGGGGCATGTAGGAACAGGGAACTGCGCCACAATAAGCATTACAGCGCACAAACTGTGGCAAACGAGAAACCTTCGTAACCTATGCCCTGGACAAAGGTTGGAGAAATCGTCGGAATTTGGTATTGACTCGCCGACACAACCGTGCATAATGGACTGCCTAACCTGTGGCGGCTTCCCGTACGCCCACTGGGCGTCGGCTCTCAAGTGACGCCGGGAGCAGGTTGAATCGCAGCGAAGAGTCTTTCTCCCGGCGAGTTCCGATTTGGTTGTTCTCGAGGGCGGTCACCGTCTTCGCTCATCGAGGGCCCGTCGGAACCGGTACGTATACGGCAATTGGGTGCATGTCGAATCGTTTGTTTGCAGAGGAGTGAGGTAGAATGCGCAACGTTTTTGACGCCATCATGGAGAACGGGCACGATGAGGACTTCACGCCCGTGGAAACCGAAGAGTTCGTCCCCACCGACGCTCCTGCGGGTTCCCGGGCGAAAATCGAGGTCTTGGCCGAACGCGTCCGCAAGGGTCTGCCGCTGTGGCATCCCCTCGACCGCACCGACTACAGCGGCTTGAGCGGTCGCCTGAACATCGGCGAGTGATTCCGTTCTTCGCGATTCCGAGGCTTTGCAGCTCCTCTTTTCTCACGCGTCATCTCGAATGCCTCGGGATTCTCTCTTGCAAGAAAACAGATACCGCCGGGAAGGGAACGCCCTCACCCGGCGGTTTTTCGTTGACCGTTTCCGCCGGCGGCCCACGGGAAAGCCGCGGCGGCATCATTTTGCGAAGGTTACTTCACCCAAGACGCGTCTCATCCGGCCGCTTTGAGTTTCGGCGGGTCGCCTTTGTCCGTGTCACGAGGAAAGGCTTCTAGTTCGTCTCGCAATATGGGCACATCGGGCGGAGCCTCGATCCCCAGCCGTACGCGATCGCCCCCGACACGAACGACCGTTACGACGATCGAGTCTCCCAAACGAATCCGTTCGTTTTCCTTCCGAGAGAGTACAAGCACGGTTTCACCTCCTTGATGAATCTGTATATATGTATACCAGGTCGCAGGCTTGGCGTCAAGGATTGTTTCACGTCGACAGGCCGCGTTTTCTTTCGCTTCCCCCCGGCGGCACGTCATCCCGACGACGACGTTTCCGTTTCCTCGACCTTTGCGATCGCACGGGCCCTATTGCGATCGTCGTCCCCCGGGCGGTGAGGGGATCGCCGCGGCCGAACTACGGGGCCGGAAAACGCAATTCGGCCGATCGATGCGAGTCGAGGCTATCGTCGTGTTGGGCCGGAACGTCGTCTTTTCCGAACACAGCGGCGGGCATCGACGTTCGATTTCTTGCGCTGCTTGCGAAATGGGTCGATCGAATCGTCGCACTGTGTTCGGCGGATGCACGTGCCGCCGCCGACATCGGCGCGGCGCCGTTCGCCGTGGACATCCCTTGCCGATCAAACCTCCTTGCCTGGTCGCTTCCCAAATCTCCATGCAACACGTCGTTGCGTGCCGGCCTGCCCGCTCGGTCCGATCCGGCGGTCCCACAGGCCGTTTTCTTCCCGCTATGCAGCGTGCACGGCGGGTTCCTGTAACGCAGGCGATTCAGCCAATTGAACCACCATGAATCGCTCCCCTGTGGAGCCGTAAAAGAGGATCTGGTTCCGTTCGGTCTCCCAGATCGCCGTTAGCTTCACGGCACGAGGTCCGTGAACGCAAAAGAAGATCCCGCACGGCTTCCCCTTGCGAAAGAGCATGCGCTCCGTCATGGGGAAGTAGTCGGGCTGAAGAAAGTCGTGTTCGCAAAGCGTGTGGTAAACATATTCTCGAAGTTCCTCGATCGTGGTCAGACGGGCACAAGGTCGGCTCATCTTCGGCGCATTCTCCCTAGCTGCATGATTTTGGACAAATTGGCCAAGGCAGTGAGAATACTGCAAACAGACAAACTGCTGACAAAACACACTATCGGCAAGATAGGACCATTTCCTTCGCGATTGTCTCCCGGTTTTGCGAAGTTTGCGCGCTATAGGATTTGTGGGAATTGTGAAGCGGCCGAAACACAAAGGAAATCTGGCAATGTGAAACAAAATAGAGCAGCTTTCGTCGTCTTTAACACAAAACCC
>CAYVVR010000663.1:0-2329 GCA_964454655.1 uncultured Planctomycetaceae bacterium
ATCGAACGCCGGTCCCGTTTCGATCAGGCGGCCGAACGAGAGCGAATCGGGATCGAACGACGATTCGGTCGATTTCAGTGCCCATAGGCCGTACAGTTTCGCCTCGGGATAGCAGCCGCAGTTGTGAGGGGGCAAATAGACCATCCCGTTGGCGGGCAAGATGCCGTATTGGCAGATTCCGCGGATCCAGTTGTGTCGAACATTCTCTTCGCCGATCGTGTCGCGAAATTCGAGACCGCGGTAACCCTGAATCACAAATCGGTCGGTGGCCTTGTTGCGGTAACAGCGGTGGTGGTGTCCGGCGGTGACCAGCGTTTCGGTAAGATTCGTTTGTCGCACGATTTTGCCGGTGTGCAGGTCTCTGCCGGTATCGAGATCCGGGCTGGTCCACACGACATCGCGCACGACGAGGATATCGACCGAAGGCGTTCGACCGAAGGGCGTGCGGGCTTCGCACTGCCACAACGCTTTACCCGTGGTGCTGTCAAGGGCCTGGAGCGTTTTTCCGTCGCACGAGAGGACGACATCGTCATGGACGACCAAGGTGGCATACGTCCATCCCATGGATCGAGCGAAGGTGCTTCCCTTGCCCTTTTTCGCGTTTTGTGCTTTGCCGGGCAACGGGGTTCGCCAACGGGGCGTGCCCGTGCGGGCGTCGAGACACAGCGTCGTGTTGCCTTCCTGAACGAACACGTTGCCCGCGGCGACGGCCAAAGTACGAGGCATGATGTCGGCAGCGTCTTCGGCAGGCCACATCCAGAGCGTTTTGCCCGAGCGGGTGTCGACCGCAACGAGCCGTTTCTGCCGATAGTCCAGCTGCGAGGCTTTCTTACCTTGTTCGATCAACGCGTGTTCGGCACCGCGCGCGCCGACTTGAACGTAGAGAATCCCGTCGTCGAGGACGAATTCTTCTGCATGTCGAGTAGAATCATACACGGCGAGAACTTCACCGTCTGCGGCGTCCAAAACCGAGACGGGTTCGTCGAGGCCCAAGGTTACGAACACGCGTTTGCCGTCGGTCGCCAGAAGACGTTGAAGCTGCACCGGACCGCTACGAAACTTGCGCATGAAGTCGGTCCAAGAAGAGATCGGACGTCGCCACAGGAAAGCTCCGTTGAAGGCGTCTCGGGCGGTCACGAACCAGTGCGGCGGTTCGTCGGGATCGAATACCGGGCCGTAGTCGCTGATGTAAAACAGACGCCCTTCGGCGGTTACGGCCGTGGTGAAGCTCGAAAGGCGGTCGTGGTGTCGCGTCCACAAGGGATCGGCGAGGAATTGCATATGACGCGGCGGCCCGATGCGCTTGTCGTGCGCCACGGCGTTGTTGTCGGCCTCGTGGAGATAGTGGGTCCACTGGTCGATATCCGGCGGAAGCGGCTTGACGGTCACTTCGCCGTCGATCCATGCCTTGCCGAACGGGTGGAGGACGCGAAGGATCTCGTCGCGCGGCACGGTCGTGTTTTCGGCGACGATCAACGTGACCGAATCGTCGAGTAGCGGTATTCGGTTCCCGTCGTATTGGACGACGGCGACTCGGCCGTAGAGGCCTTCGGCGTGCAGCCGTGTTCGGGCCTGCGCGACCTTTGCCGGATCACGTTCCAAGCCGAGCACCACGGTGTTTTCGCTGCGGCAGAGTTGGGCGGTAAGCGAGCCGTCACCGCAATCGAGGTGGACGATCAACCCGCCGTGAAAGTCGGCTTGCGACAAGATGTCCTCGCCTTCGGCGGCATGGGCGATGGCAGACAAACCAAGACACAGGCAAACAGCCGTCAGCATTGACGACAGTCGCATCGCTGCGATTTTCATGAGATCGGTTTCCTCGATTTCGCGGACGTTTTGAATTGGGGGGACCAACGGCGTGTTTTTTCTCCGGAACCTCATCCGGGGGGCCGGTTCGGCAATACTGCCGGACAGAGCCGATAACACGCCGAAACACCGACGCAGGGGCACAACTCCGCTTCTGGAAAACCAAACGTCGATCATACCACGAGCGGGCACGCGAGCAAAATCGCACGGCACACGATTTCGCATCGGATGCCGTTACGTACCCCTTCGAGGTGCCCTCACGATGGGAAAAGTCGACAATCGCGATAGAAAAATCGCCGCCGGTGCGGAAGGTTACTCGCAATCGCAGTCGTGAGTTTTCCATTCACCCTCGTCGACCGTGCCGGCAACCCACGATTCGTAGGGGCGCCATTGGCCGTCCCAATCCTGTTTGAGATAAATAAGACGTCCGCAGAATTCGCAGTGTTTCAAGTACCCGTCGGCGGGCTCGGCGGCAGGAGTTTGACTCATCGCCGAACGCGCAGCCATCACCAGACGCGTACGC
>CAYVVR010000664.1:0-2007 GCA_964454655.1 uncultured Planctomycetaceae bacterium
GTGATGTGGAGCTTTCGCGGTCCGCCACCATTGCCGAGGTCGCCCGCGACGCCGGGTATTTCACCCTCATGGCCGGAAAGTGGCACCTCAAACACGAGCCGACCGATCGAGGGTTCCAGCGTTACTTCGGGCATTTGAGCGGCGCCACGAACTACTTTATCGGCGACGACACCTTTCGCTTGAACGGCGAGAAGTTCGACGACTTCGACGACGACTTCTACACCACCGACGCAAACACCGACTACGCGATCCGGTTTATCGACGAAGCCTTGGCCGAAGGCAAGCCGTTCTTGGGTTACATCGCGTACAACGCACCGCACTATCCGCTGCAAGCGCCCAAGGAATGCGTCGAGAAGTATCGCGGCCGGTACGACGCCGGGTGGGATGTGATCCGCGAAGCCCGTTACCGGCGGCAACTCGACATGGGGTTGTTCGCCAAACCGTGGAAACTCAGTCCCCGTCCGCCGGAAGTTCCCGCCTGGGACTTGCTGACCGACGAAGAAAAACGGTGGGAATCCGACCGGATGGCCGTGTTCGCCGGCATGGTCGATCGCTTGGACCAAAACATCGGGCGGCTGATCGCCCATCTGAAAGAAAAAGGCGTCTACGAGAACACGTTCATCCTGTTCTGCTCCGACAACGGCGCCTGCCCGTTCGAGCGGACGCGAGGCCGCGAGTACGCGCCGTGGGATCCGCGATCGTACTGGACGTACGACGTCGGCTGGGCGCATGTCGGCAACACACCGTTCCGCTGGTACAAGCAAAACCAACACGAGGGCGGCATCTCGTCGCCGTGTATCATTTCGTGGCCCAAAGGGTTGAAGGTGCCGCCGGGCAGCATCACGCATCAGCCGGCGCACCTGATCGACGTGATGGCCACCGTCTGCGAATTGACGGGCGGCACGTATCCCAAACAAGCGGCCGGACACGAGGTCGAACCGCTGCAAGGGCTTTCTCTGTTACCCATCCTCCAAGGCCAAGTTCGCCGCGGACACGATTGGCTGTATTTCATCTTCTCGAACAACCGGGCGATTCGTGAGGGCAATTGGAAGCTCGTTTCGGCCCGGGGTGGACCGTGGGAACTGTACGACCTTTCCGTCGACCGCACCGAGTTGAACAACCTGGTCGACGAAAAGCCCGAGCTGGCGAAACGCCTCGAGAAGATGTGGTACGACATCGCCGAAAAGGTCGATCGTGCGCCGGAGCGACTGCGCAAGCCGGTCAAAAGCGAACCGCAGTTCTTTCCGCCGCGTCCCGAGGTCGGACGTGCGACCGCCGACGACGCCGGTTGACGTCGTTCCGCCCGTACCGGTTTCGGAACAAGCTTTGTCGCCGATACGCGAGCGATGCGCCGATTATCCGCCTCGGCGGCGGGCGAAGGCTGCGACGACCGCTTCGAATACGGCGTCGACGTCGATGCGTTCCATGCACACCGGCCGGCGGCAGCGCGTCGTGCGGTGATTGTACGCGTTCACGCACGGGCTACAGGCGGTCTTCGCGTACAAGATGTGCACCCGCGGACCGACTGCCCCGAACAACTTCGGCGTTTCGGGACCGAACAAGACGACCACGTCGACCGGCGTCAAGCAGGCGAAATGCGCCGGACCGCTGTCGTTGGTCACGAGCACGTCGGCGAAATGATAGAGCGTCAAAAGGTCGTCCAACGACGTCTTTCCGGCGGCCGAGGCGCATCGCGGATCGTTCGCTTCTTCCGCCAACCGCTCGGCCGCTTCGGCCTCGGAAGGTCCGCCGGTGAACACGACGCGCAGCTGTGCATCCCAAGCCAACAACCGCTTCGCCAATGCCGCGTAGCGTTCGGGCTCCCAGCGACGTAGCGGCAACAAGTCGCTGGCGTTGGCGTTCAACAGCACCAGGCGATTGCCGCCCTCGGAAGACGGCTTCCAGCCGGGAAACAGCGCTTCGAGCAACGCGGCGACTCTTTCGCTTTGCCGGTCGGACGGCTCGAAACGAGACTGCGGCGGCTGCGGCGGAGGCGGTACCCAATCA
>CAYVVR010000664.1:2017-2326 GCA_964454655.1 uncultured Planctomycetaceae bacterium
TACCCAATCGAGGGCGGGTAAGCGAGCGGGTGATTCATCCAGCGCGCGTACCATCGCTTCGTACATCTGCGACGTGTGCAACCGCGGATTGTAACTCACCCGATGCGTCATCAAGTCGCCGCGATAGTTCGATTCATCGCCGGTCGGATGCAACCCCACACGCGTCCGTGCGCCCGACAGGTATGTCAATATCGCCGAGGCACGTGTGAAAAACTCCAGATCGATCGCCGTGTCGATCTTCAAACGCCGGGCCGTACCGATGAATCGCAAGACGCTCACGGCAAATCGAACCAGGCCGCGGGTATCGAG
>CAYVVR010000665.1:0-2325 GCA_964454655.1 uncultured Planctomycetaceae bacterium
ACTCGAACCAATCCGACGACGAATCCGCCGTTGAAAACGCGGCCTCCGAAACGGGGGAGGCGACCACGACCACGCGACTGATGAACGGCCTGATGCTGGTCGCGATTCTTGCCCTGGTCTTCGTCGTTCCCGTCGTATTGGGCAACTTCCTCGCCCGACAATGGAACGTACCGAACCATTCGACGGGCATATCGTTGATTCTGTTTTGCATCATCACCAGCATCGTCGTCTTGGCGACTCGCTGGCCGCCGAAGTTGGGGATCGACCTCAGCGGCGGCGTCATCATGGTGTACGAAATCGAAGAACCGACCACCGGCGGGACGGACACGGCGAACCGCGGCGGCTCGGTGGACATGGACCAATTGATCGCCGCCCTCTCGAAACGCGTCAATCCCAGCGGCGTCAAGGAAGTCACCATCCGCCGCTACGGTCCCAAGCAAATCGAAATCATCGTCCCCGAGGTCGACGAAGACGAAGTCGCTCGTCTCGAACGCATTATTTCCAGCGTGGGTACGTTGGAGTTCCGTATCTTGGCGAACCGTCGCGACCACCAGTCGCTGATTGAACGGGCCATGCAGTTGCCGCCCGACGAGCAGGAACTGCGGGACGAAAACGGCAATTTGTTGGCTTGGTGGGTACCGATCGCCAAAGGAAAAGAAGACAGCATCGGTTCGTTCGGCGAAATCGCCTTGCGCGAAGGCCAATACCGAAACGAATCGTGGCTGCAAGTGCTGGTCGTCAAAGACCGCTACGACATCACCGGTGAAGATCTTGCCCGGGTGAGCGAGGGCGTCGACGAAACGGGCTCGCCGGCGGTCGATTTTCAATTGAAGGCCGTTCCCGCCCAACGATTCGCCGATTTGACCGGTGCCAACGCGCCCGACCCGAAAACGGGATTCAAACGGCGATTGGGGATCATCCTCGACGGGTTCATGCACTCGGCCCCCAATTTGAAATCGGAAATCGGCGCCCGAGGGCAAATCTCCGGCGATTTCACGCGGGAAGAAGTCCGCGAACTGCTTCAAGTCTTGCAAGCCGGAAGTCTTCCGGCACAACTCAGTTCGGAGCCCATCAGCCGCTTGATCACCGGGCCTCAACTGGGACGAGACACCATCGAGCAAAGCGTCGTGGCGATGGCGATCGCCGCCACGCTCGTGTTCGCGTTCATGATCTTCTACTATCGCTTCGCCGGAATCGTCGCCTCGCTGGCCGTGATCATGAACCTGTTGATGCTGGTGGCGATCATGATATTGATCCAAGCCGCCTTCACATTGCCCGGTCTGGCCGGCGTGACGTTGACGGTCGGTATGGCCGTCGATGCGAACGTGCTCATTTATGAACGTATCCGCGAAGAGCTCGACCGCAAGGCGACCTTGCGAATGGCGATTCGAAACGGGTTTGCGAAGGCCATGAGCGCCATCGTCGACTCGAACGTGACGACCTTGATCACGGCAGTCGTTCTTTACGTAGTCGGTACCGATCAGGTGAAAGGGTTCGCGGTCACCCTCTTCTTGGGCGTTTCGTTGAGCTTGTTCACCGCCGTGTACTGTGCCCGCATCGTCTTCGAAATCGCCGAACGACGGCATTGGATCACAAAGCTGACGATGATGCGGTTGATCGACAAAACGAACATCAATTTCATGGCTGCCAAAAACGTGGCGATGGCCCTGTCGGGTCTGCTTATCGTCGCCGGAATGGTCGCGGTGTACCAGCGGGGTTCAGGGTTGCTCGACATCGACTTCACCGGCGGTGTCGCCCTGGAGACGTATTTCACCGAACCGCAGGATATCGCCGACATCCGCAGAGAATTGAAAGATCTGCGCGACTTGGCCGTCAGCGATGTCCGCCTTAAAGACGAAGAACCCGGCCGGCGGTTCATGATCAACACCTCCAGTCCGCCGGGCGTCGAAGCCGAAGCCTACCTGCAACAAGTCAAAGACAAGATCGCGCAGACCTTCGGCAAGAAACTCGTTCACTACTCGGTTGAGATTCAGCCGATTTCCGACACGTCGACGGGCAATCAGTCGTCGTGGTTGCCTCGCGATGCCGCTATCGCGGGAGCCATGTTTGGTGCTCTGCAAAACCAAGACAACGACGGCGACGATGCAACCGCCTCCGACGATAATGCGACGGAAAATACCGCCGAGGCGCCCGCTGCGGAAGCCACATCGGCCGAAGGCGCTACGAACGCTTCCGGGCAGGAGACCCGGGCAAAGCTGCTCTTCGCGCACAAAATCAGTTACGAACGTGTCGAAGAGTTGCTTCAAGCGGCGATGGGCGATCGCGAGATTCCCTACGAGATTTCCAACGACTCGTACCGCCGCG
>CAYVVR010000666.1:0-2324 GCA_964454655.1 uncultured Planctomycetaceae bacterium
ATCCGCAGAGTCTCCGCCCCGGCAACCGCCTGTCGCGAAACCGTCCCGCGTTACGCAACCCCATCTGTCGTTCGTCGCCGACGGGCTTTCCTATGAACGGCGCGCAGCCATCACTCGGGCGGGACTCATGGTGAGCCCCGCCCGAAGACGATGCGGCTGAGGCCGTTTTCGACTACAAGTCCGAAGCACTGACCGTTTCTCCGCCGCGACGACTACCCAACGCTTGGTACGTGTTGTAGTCGATCGTCTCGCGGATGAAATGGACGGATCCGTCGACGAACGCATGGTTGCTGCCGCCGGGATGCTCGCTGCGCGAAGGATACAAACCATCGCGGTCCGAAGAGTAACCGGGCGGATTCTCGGCAATGCACGTCGGATAACGCCAATTCGGCGGTGCAATCGTGTTGAACACGTTTTGCGTGTAATTGGCGCCCATCCATTGCCATCCGTTGCTACTGAGATGATCGTTCTTGTTGGCTTCGCATTGGACGCCCCACGCCCGAATGTCGGCCTCGGGGACGAAAATCCCAGTTGACGGGTTGTTCACATCGAAGAACGACGGCAAGGCATTGCGCACCGGTTCACCCGGCTTGTAGAACGCACCGCTTCCGTCACCCGACACCACGTCGGCAGCCAAAATCGTGTTCGACGTACCGTCTTTGATGTCGGCCATTGCCGTTTCCAACTGCGGACGGAACGCGCCCGGGCAGCTGTTGTTGTGACGCCACCAGAACAAGGTCGGGCCCGCGCTGACCGCGTAATTACAGCCGGGGCCGCCGGCCCATTCATTGGTGGCGTGATAGGGCGGCTTCTCAGCCGAGGGGCACCGATACGCCTCGATGACGTTGGCCCACAAATCGATACCGCCGCCCGGCTCTTGACGATACCAGCCGTCCCATCGATTCCAATCGATCTGCTCGTAGATCGACCGCTGTTCGATGTACGGCAAGATCATCGTGTGAACGCTGAACCCCTGCCAAATTCGCCAAGGATCCCGCTGCTCCCCGGCTCCTTGCAAGAACGAAATGTAGCTGTACCGGGGGAACACCTTGTTGGTGTCATGGTAGTTTTGACAAGCCAGCGCGAACTGTTTCAAGTTGTTGGTGCACTGGCTCCGCCGGGCGGCCTCGCGGGCGGCTTGCACGGCGGGAAGAAGTAGAGCGATCAAAATGCCGATGATGGCGATCACTACGAGGAGCTCTACCAGCGTAAAGCCCCTCCACCGCGACAATCGACGCCAAAGCTGGACAATCATGGTACCTCCTTCCGAGCTCGGCTCAACAAAACGAATAGAACATCAACACCCCACTAGCCGATGTGAAGCAATTCGGCGCCGTCGACGCGCGCCGAATCGTTCTGCCGTATCCATAACCCAAACGTTCGACAAAAACAACAATTTGGCATCCTGAATTTTGTCGCATTCTCCGCATACGCGGTACACATTGCCGCATTCCACCACAACAGGTGGACGGATGCTACCCCAAAAGCGTCACATATTATCGACTCGTCGGCCCAACAGGCAGCTCTTCCTTCTCGTCAGGGGATTCGCTCGAAGAACGCCTCTTCAGTGTGTCCGCAAGGCATGCGGCTGCTTCCGGCGACACCCCGGTAGCATTGAGGTTGACCGTCTTCAAGTGCGGCAACGCGGTCAGCGTTTCCACTGCTGCGTCGGTTATCTGCGTACCCGACAAATCCAGGATTTGAAGGTTTTGGAGAACACTAAGGCTCGCGATCGTTTCGTCGTCGACGGGAAGTCTCGCCAACGCCAGGAACTCCAACTGCTTGATATTCGACAGCTGCCGTACCCCTTCGGCAGTCAGGCCCGTTCCCGAAACATCGAGCATTCGCAGGCTCGGCATTCGGCGCAACACCGACACGACGTCGTCGGCGACGGGTGTATCTCCCAAACTCAACCCTTCGAGGTTTTTCAACGATCCGAGCGGTTCGAGCTCACTCGCAGAAAGCCGACACCCTCGCAAGCTCAAAAACCGCAGTTGCCGAAACGAAGCGATCGTCTTCAAAGCACGCGCGTCGGCCGTATTCGGCAGGTAAAGCTCCTTCAGATCGGTAAGACTCGCAAGTGATTCGATACCGGCGGCATCGACGGAAGTCTCGGCGAGATTCAAGTACTCCAGGGTCGTCATGCGTGCCAATGACGCGCATGCGCGATTGGTGATCCGCGAGCCTTTCAAATCGAGCCGAACAAGCCTTGCCGATTCGACCAAGTGAACAACGCCCGCGTCCCCAACCGACGTGTGCCCCACCGAGACATCTTTCAATGCGGGCAAGCGAGCCACAACCGCCATTCCAGCATCCGTCACGAG
>CAYVVR010000667.1:0-2324 GCA_964454655.1 uncultured Planctomycetaceae bacterium
CAGAAACAGGTCCCCGAAAGCGACGTGCGTGACGTCCTCTGCGTGCGCGCGTTCGAGCACCGCGGCCATGCGCCGCTCGTATTCGCCGTTCGAGCAAGGATACGGTAAATCCACGGACCAAAGAGGTAGCCCCACGGCGTTCGCCTGAAGCTCGACGAGCCGTCGGCGAACGGCATGCATGGCGACGCGATCAAATTCTTCATTGAACGTCGTCAGCAGACCGACGACCTCACAGTCGGGCATCCGGCGAAGCTGATGCAACGCCCAGGCCGCATCTTTTCCGGAACTCCACGAAAGCAAAACTCGTCGCATTTCCGGTGTCTCGCTCATGTGCCGCCCTGTTTTTCGGCGGGCCGTCGTTTTCGCCCGTCCCACCGTTCGTACCGCTACGCAAAGTGGCTGCGTGCTGCTCGCGGCGTGAGTCGTCCGACGGCTTGCCTCTTGGCGGACGGGGTTTTTTCGTTACAATTCCGCTGTTGAATCGTCATGCTGCAAATAAGTGTACCTGTCAACGGCTGCCGCGTTTCATGTGAAGTCGGCGGACCGATCGACACACGCGAATATGATCGCAAGTCAAACAAGGGAGAACATTCATGGCCGACAGCGTCTTCAAGAAGGTTGAAGTGGTGGGCACATCCACGGTTTCGTTGAGCGACGCCATTCAAAAAGCGGTCGCGAAGGTTGCCGAAACCGAAGCGAAACCGAGTTGGTTCGAAGTCGTCGAACAGCGCGGCGCCGTCGCCGACGGTAAGGTCTTGCAATTCCAGGTAACGCTCCGAGTCGGCTGCAAAATCGAGTAGTTCGACCGCTCGGAAAATCGCACCGGGAACTCGACGCGGCGAACTCAGGCGACATCGCCGGGTTCGCTGCAACTTTCGCCCGACGCCACCCATCCCCCGTCAACAAAGTCGGGGCCGGTCTACTTTCACCCGGCGTCTTGACGAACGAAGTGGCCCGATCGTCCTCCCGATTTCTCCTCGAGGCGAACAGCGTCGATTTCCATCCCACGATCGACGGCTTTGCACATGTCGTAAATCGTCAACGCCGCGACCGAGACCGCCGTCAAGGCCTCCATTTCGACGCCGGTCTTTGCCGAGGTGACCGCCGTCGCCTCGATGCGCACCGTGCGGTCGTCGGCAAAGTCGAATGCGATTTGCAACGAATCGAGCGGAATGTTGTGGCACAGGGGAATCAAACGGCTCGTTTCTTTGCCGGCCATGATTCCAGCAAGCCTGGCCACCGCCAAGACGTCCCCCTTACTCATGGCGCCCCGGCGAATTTTGTCCAACGTCTCGGGTCGCATACGAACGACTCCCGACGCGCGAGCCGTTCGCCGAGTAACGGCCTTTTCGCCCACATCGACCATGCGGGCGGCCCCCTGCTCGTCGAAATGTGTGAGCTCGTTCTCGGGCGTCTGATCTGGACTCATTGCATTTCCTCGTAGTCGTTGAACGGCACGTGACGGCGACAGTCCTTGACGCCCGGATTCAACTCTTTGAACAGCAAGCTCGGCTGAATGTCGGTATTGTTCTGGTATTTTTCGCTGGCGTATTCTGCGTATTCTCCACGGATGTCGTGATAAAAAATCTGGCAGATCTGTACGCCTGCGTAAATTCGCACCGGCTGCACGGCGAACATTTCCAACGTCCAGTACCCGCGAAAGCCGACATCTCCGAAGCCCGCTGTAACGTGCACGAAAAGTCCGAGACGGCCGATCGACGAGCGTCCTTCGATCATCGGCACGAAGCCCCGGGTAACGGTGTGCTCGGCCGTCCGCCCCAAGTAGAGTTGATTGGGCGTCAACACGAGGCCGTCTTCCGGGATCTTGATGCGTTTGAAGCGATTGGGACGGCGCATATCGAGCACGACTTCATCGTATACCAATAACTCGTCGTGCAACGTCAGATTGTAGCTGTTCGGATTCAGGTTCTCACGCCGAAACGGCTCAATGATGATGTTCTTGCCAAGGTGCGCCTCGATTTCCTTTCCGGACAAAATCATTGCTGCTCTCCGCTTGCTGTCGTCGCCGGGTTCGCCAATCACGTCGACACGACACGGCCTTCCGGCTCAGGTTTCAACGCCGATCCGCGGACAAAAATCGTTCATCGGACAAGTGTCGCATTTCGGTTTGCGGGCGGCACAGTGTTTTCGGCCGTGTTGAATCATGCGATGACTGAAGTCGATCCACTCACTTTTCGGCAACAGCTTCATCAGGTCTTGCTCAACCTTTTCGGCGTTCGCTTGGTCGGTCAATCCAAGCCGACGACTAATCCGCCCCACGTGGGTATCGACGACGACGCCCGTCGGCAACCCGTATGCCGTTC
>CAYVVR010000668.1:0-2323 GCA_964454655.1 uncultured Planctomycetaceae bacterium
ACATCTGGCCGTGCGGAAGGCGGCCGGGTTGTTCGACGTTTCGCACATGGGGCGGATTCGGATCGCCGGTCCCGACCGGATTCCGTTCTTGCAACGAGTGTTGACCAACGACGCCGCTTTGTTGCCGACGGGAAAGGCACATTACACCCTGTTGCCGACGCTCGAAGGCAGCACCATCGACGACGCGTTCTTGTATCATTTGCCCGACGACGAATACGTGCTGGTCGCCAACGCCGCGAACCGCACCGCCGATTTGGCCTATTTGGAATCGCATCGGCAGGGCTTCGATGTGACGATCGACGATTGGACGACCCGCTGGGCGATGGTTGCCCTACAGGGACCGGCGGCCGACGATATCTATGCACGAGTCGTCGGGGCCGACGCGCTGCCGCCGTCGCAGCGCAACGCGATTACCGCGGGCAGCTTCGAAGGTGGGGACGTCTTCGCCGCTCGAACCGGGTATACCGGCGAGCCGGTTGCGTTGGAAATCATCCTTCCTGCCGAGAAGGCGGTCGCCTTCTGGAATGCCTTGTTGGAAGCGGGAAAGCCCGATGGGCTCGTTCCGGTCGGCTTGGGCGCGCGCGATACCTTACGACTCGAAGCGGGATTGCCGTTGTTCGGTCACGAAGGCGGTATCGATCCCGACGGCAAACCGTATCCCGCTTATGCCGTTCCGGCCACGGGCATCGCCGTGAAATTCTCGCCCGAGAGAGAAGCCTTCGTCGGTGAAGAGGCTTTCCGAAAGCAAGCCGAGGCCGTCCGCGCGCTGCGCGAGGGAAAGCCGTTCGATCGCAGTGTGTTGCCTCGCCGTATTCGCCCGGTGGCGATTCGCGATCGCGGGATCGCCAGGGCGGGCGACCGCGTATTCTGCGGCGACGCACCGGTCGGGACGGTCACCAGCGGCACGATGGTGCCCTATTGGATTTTCGAAGGGGAGGGCGATGCCGCCGCTCCCGGCAACGAACAAGCACGCCGTGCGATTGCCTTGGCGTATCTCGACACCGAGCTGAAGACGGGGACGGAACTGGCCGTCGAAGTTCGCGGCAAGCGACTGCGGGCCGTGATCGTATCGGCGTTCGGCGACACGCGACGCCCGCCGTACTTTCGGCCGATTCTGCTCGATTGACGCCTTCGAAAACCGATAGCGCCCCGGCGTGCGTCAAACGGAAAAGGGCTTTCTCTCGGCTCGGCGGAACGACGCCGACGTGGGAAATGTAGATGGCAACGCGCCGTCGGTTGCGACATAATACGGCGGTATCGATAGGGATACGGGGCTTCGTTTGATTGGAAGCCCCGTTTGTGTTGCTGCTCACAAGACGCGACGTAGAGCGCAACGGGCGTTCTAGGTCACCACGAGGTGCAAGATGGTGTTGTGCGCGAAGTCGGGGAATGTATGCAAACGTTCGACGATTGGGTTGGTGCTTGCGGCGGCGATGCTCGCTTTCGTGACGGGTTGTCCCACCCCGCAGACGCCGGAATCTACGCAGCCGAGGCAAGAAGGCGAATCGGCTGAAGCCGGCGAGGCGACGCCGTCCCGCGAAGCCGAGTGGTTGGAAGCCGTCCGCAACGGAGAGATCACCCCGGAATCGCCCGGCGATATTCCGCCGGATTTCATCGAGGCCATCTTGGCCGTCGAACGACAGCACGGCAAGATCGAGGTCGACGCGGCTGGCAACGTGACGACCGTCGATTTGGCCGCCGATCGAGGGAGCGGGACCGACGCCGAGTTGAAATTGCTGCCGGGCTTTCCGCATTTGAAGAAGGTGCGGGTTTACGGCGTGGGCGTCACCTCGGAGGGCGTTGCGGCCCTCGCTGCATGCAAAGAGTTGGTCGAGCTCGATTTGCAGAGCACGATGGTCGACGACAAGGGGATCGAGGCGTTGGTCGATTTGCCCGCCCTCGAATCGCTTGGGTTGCGACGGTCGGCGCAGTTGACCGACGAAGTGATATCGATCCTCCTGCGGTTTCCGAAGTTGTCGCGGCTGGCACTGTTGGAGAACGACTTTTCGGCCGAGGCGTTGTCTCGCTTGGGCGAAATGAAGCAACTGCGACTTCTCGATTTGCGCCAGTGTTCCAATGCCCCCGCGGCACTGCCGAAAATCGCCGCGTTACCGAAGTTGGCGGCGATCAAACTCGGCGGATATAGCGTCGACGATGCTTGTTTGGCTTCGTTGGCCGAATGCAAGAGTCTGCGCGATGTGACCATCGACGAAGCCTCGATTACCAAGGCGGGATTGGATCATCTGCGAGAGTTGAACCTTACGTCGTTGACGCTGTCGAAGTGTTATTCGCTCGACGATTCGGCGCTCGAGGTCCTGGAAGC
>CAYVVR010000669.1:0-2319 GCA_964454655.1 uncultured Planctomycetaceae bacterium
ACCAGCGTCAACATGGCTGCGACAATTCTGTCGCGCAAGCCACTGTTACCGCTACGACGTGCGGAAATGGTGCCGGCGGTGCCTGCGTGGTCTGGGCGACGAAGATGCGAATCACCAATCATGGTCACGGTTTTCCAGAGTCGGGACATTCGCAGACGTAACGTCCGCAACCGGGGCAGCCCGCACCGTATTTCTCCGCCAAGGCGGCTGTCAAATCGACTCCCGCCACGTTGGCGATCGTCGTCAACCAGGCGATCACGTCGGCGAATTCGGCAGCTTGTTCCTCGCGGGTGCCGTTTCGGAGAGCGGCGGCCAGTTCGCCAACCTCCTCCATCAACCACATGAACGTACCGTCGATGCCCCTTGCGATGTCTTTTTCGAGGTACATCGTGCGAATCAAGGCCTGGAATTCGGCAAACGTGATATCTGTCTTGGTTGTGGCATTCGGCTTCGGGGGCGAGATGTCGCTGCCTGTTTCCGGTTGCTTCGGCATGTCGGACATGGTTGTCACGGTCGATTGGGAAAACGGTTTGAGTTCGAATCAAAGGAAAGGGATGACGGGAACTCTGCGAAGTAATCACGACGGTTTCGAAGCAAGATCGTCGGTTGCCAGAAGCCAGTCGACGACGGTCGAGAGCCCGTCTTCGTCGTGGCCCGGGGCGATGCGATCGGCGACGGCTTGAACCTCCGGCAGGGCGTTGCCCATGGCCACCCCCAAACCGGCGGCACGAATCATGGGAATGTCGTTGACGTCGTCGCCGACGGCGCAAATCGTCTCATCGGCGATTCCTTCACGCGCGGCCAACTTGCGAATTCCCGACCATTTCGTGACGCCGCCGGGGGCAATTTCACAAAAGTAGCCGGTGTAGCGCGGACTTCGCAACACATGGGTGGACAAGGCTCCGGGGAACGTGCGCTGCAACCGATCTTGAAGTTCAAGCATCTCGGCTTGCGTGCCCATTGCGAACGCGCCGAAGACATCCGAGGGCGGCCGGTGAAGTAAGTCCGGCACCGTTCGACCGCAGCCCGGATTCAACCGAAGGTATTCTTCCAAGGGAGGATTCGGCCGTTCGATGGGCGGATGATAGTAGTCGAATCCCTGTTCGAAGGTGTCGCCCAACAAGATCGGGATGAATCCTTCGGCCGCGATGAAACGGGTCATCTGGCCGAGCAATTCTTCACCGAAGTCGGCACGGAAAAACGTTTCGTGCGTGGCGGGCGATTTGATCAAGGCCCCGCTGGCAGTAACGAGCGGAACGTCGATCCCCAGCGGCTCCACGAGGTGGATCGTGCGACTGTACCGGCGGCCGGTGGCGATGACTACGGTGATTCCATGGGCTGCTGCACGTCGCAACGCCGCCTGAGTGGCAGGCGTAAGCTCATCGTTGCTGTTGACCAGCGTGCCGTCTACGTCGACGGCGAGCATCCGGAATCGCGGCATGGATTTGGGCCGAAGTTTGTGTTTTCTCGGAGCGAGATGCCACAGTCTGTAAAACGAAGCATGGACTGTGGCTGTCGATCTCGAAGTGGAGAAAACTCTAATGTACCATCTAGGGCCCGATAGGGGAACGAACCGGCAGCTTCGCCGCCCCGATGCGGCCTCCGGAAGGCACTATGCCGACGGTTGCATCGACGCCAATTGCGTCAGCGATCGGTCCCGTTCGCGCTCGAGGTAGGGACGCCCCTGCCGAATGGCGATCCGGTCCCAGGGAAGGGGCGTTTCGGGAGAAACGCTGTCGTGGACGAGGTGGCCGACGTCGATGCCGCACTCGGCTAGCACCTCCCACCATAATTGCGGTTCGAGATGATCGTTCCAGCCGTCGAACCGGGCTCCCCGTCGCCAGGCCGTTTCGACGGCACGCCCGACGCGGCGATCACCGCGGGCCATGACGCCTTCCAGCAACGAGGCCTCGACGTCGTGACACTTGATCTCGACGGCCTTCAAACGCTTGTGCCGATACAGGCAGTCGCGTGCATACCGGAAATAATCCCGCGTTTGCATGCCCGACCATTGGTAGGGGGTCTGGGGTTTGGGAACAAAGTTCGACACGTTGACGACGACCTTGACGCTTCGGCCCCGCACTTGTTTGCCGAGACGGGCGATATCCTCGGCAAGCTCGATCATGCCGCGCAAATCGGCCTCGCGCTCGCCCGGCAAACCGCACATGAAGTAGAGTTTCACCCGGTGAAACCCCCTCTCGAAGGCAGTCTTGCATCCTTCCAGAAGGTCTTCATTGCGGATGGGTTTGCCGATCTGACGACGCATGTCGTCCAAGGCGACCTCGGGAGCCAGCGTCAAGCCTGAGTGACGCTCGGTGG
>CAYVVR010000670.1:0-2315 GCA_964454655.1 uncultured Planctomycetaceae bacterium
GGTACGGCAGCACGTTCACCTACAGTCGCGATCGGTTTTTCGGGATTCCCGGGTTCACCGCCGGATTGCTCGACTTCTGGGCGATTTCAGATCACGGCGACGACGACTTGGGGCGTGATCGGCGGGCGATCGCTCCGGAAAAAGACTACCGATACCGCCTGTTGTGGCAGCATCGTCAGTATCTGCCTCGCGATTACCAATTGACCGCCGAAGTCGGCTTGATCAGCGACTACAACTTTCTCGAGCAGTATTTCGAGTCGGAATGGGAAGAGCAGAAGGACCAATCGACGGGTGTCGAACTGAAAAAAACGATCGACAACATGACGTGGGCGTTGGCGATCGATTACCGGATGAACTATTTCGTAACCGACACCGATTGGTTGCCGCGATTCGATCACTATTGGTTGGGACAACCGCTGTTGCGCGACACGTTCACCTGGTACGAGCATACCAGCGTTGGATATGCACGCCTGCGAACCGCCGCAACGCCCGACGACCCGGGGACGGCGAACGCTTTTTCGTATCTGCCGTGGGAAACGTCGGCGGTCACGGGCGATCCGCTCTCGACGGCCGGTGAACGCGTCGTTACCCGGCAAGAGCTGGATTGGCCCTTCTTGCTCGGACCGGTCAAAATCGTGCCCTACGCCTTGGGAGAACTCGGCCATTGGGGCGAGGACCGCTACGGCGAAGATTTTCAGCGGGCGTACGGTCAACTCGGCATTCGGGCGACGTTGCCGGTGTGGGCCGTCAATCCGTACGTGACCAGCGAATTGTGGAATCTCAACGGTTTGGCACACAAAGTCAACTTCGAGTCGGAATTCCTTTGGGCCGATTCGAGCGCCGACATGACCGATCTGCCGTTGTACGATCCGTTGGACGACAATTCGATCGAAGCATTCCGGCGGCGATTTTCCGTGTTGTCGTACGGTCCCGGAACGGGCTTCGCCGGTCCGCCGATTCCCTATCGCTTCGACGAACGCTCGTACGCGTTGCGTTCCGGCATGGCAAGTTGGGTGACGGCGCCGGGGCTGGAAATCGCCGACGACCTCATGTTACTGCGATTGGGAGCCCGTCAACGATGGCAAACCAAGCGGGGCTTGCCGGGGCAGGAACGCATCGTCGATTGGATCACGCTCGATACGCACGTCAATTTCTATCCCGAGTCGTCTCGTGACAACTTCGGCCGCTTCGTCGGCTTGTTGGACTACGACTTCCGATGGCATCCCGGCGACCGGTTGACCGTCACATCGTACGGGCTGTTCGACTTCTTCGACTCGGGGCAACGGTTGTGGACGATCGGCGGATTCTTGAGTCGTCCGCCGCGGGGGAATTTGTATTTGGGGTTACGGTTCCTCGACGGACCGATCCACAGCACGATCTTGTCGGGTGCGTACTCGTATCGCATGAGCGACAAGTGGCTTTCGACGTTCGGCATGTCGATCGACCTGGGCGAGGCCGACAACATCGGGCAGAACTTTTCGATCACGCGCATCGGCGAATCGTTCCTGGTGACCGCCGGCGTCACCGTCGACGCGAGTCGTGACAGCGTGGGCTTCAATTTCGCCGTCGAGCCGCGTTTCCTGCCGCGGCGACGCCTAGGCGAATTCGACGGCGCCGTCGTGCCCGTCGCCGGTTCCGAGGGACTTGAATGACCCCCTCCGTTTGCCGTCGATGCGCAACGAAAACGGTCGCCGTGAAGCAGGCGACCGTGGAAAGCGGGCTGCGGTCTGGATTTCCGCTCAGTGGTTGTAGTATCCGCCGAAGATGCCGGTGGCGTACCACACACCGTTCGAGCCGCGTTTGATGTCGTAGCCGAACACGCGTTGGGGCGAGCTCACCGCGTGCCAATGGCCGGGCGAAAGTCGCCAGCAACGCACACATTCGATGGCCGATTCGAGCAGATGTTGTCCCGGCCAGCTTTCGGCACAAACTTCACTCGCCAACGTTCCGGGCGGAATGTGCGCGCTGATGCGATGAAAACGCTGTTCCCAGTTGTGGTGCCCCTGCAAACGAATTCGGGCTTGGTACAGCGAGTGTTTTTCGGCTTCCGAAAGCAAATAGCGATCGAGCTTGCCGTCGGCACTGGCCGGATGCTCGGGATGAACCCGAACGGCGTAGATCATCGTCCGCTGCGTCAACGTGGCGGGCGGCAAGTTCAAGATCACGTTCATCTCTTTGCGCGTGTACACGTGGCCGTTCTGGAAGGGGAACACGCTCACGACCGTGCCGTAGTACTTTTCGCCTTCCGATGCATAATCGACGATCGCCAAGCCCGGCAAATGGAGCATTTCGGCGAACGAAGGGTGATCCAGAAT
>CAYVVR010000671.1:0-2315 GCA_964454655.1 uncultured Planctomycetaceae bacterium
TATGCGTATGATCTTGTGGCTTTCGGTGCTTGCGATGGCCGTCGTGTGCGGACGCAGTGCGTTTGCCGCCCAACGGGCGCATCCCAACGTCGTCGTGATTTTGGCCGACGATCAGGGCTGGGGCGATGTGTCGCTGCACGGCAACACGAACTTGCGGACACCGGCCATCGACAGCTTGGGACGCGACGGAACACTGTTCGACCGTTTCTTTGTGTGCCCGGTATGTTCTCCCACGCGAGCCGAATTCCTCACCGGGCGTTATCACCTGCGCGGCGGCGTGCGGGGCGTATCGACCGGCGGCGAACGGCTGGATCTCGACGAGCGGACGATCGCCGACGTCTTCAAGGCCGCCGGGTACACGACCGCCTGCTTCGGCAAATGGCACAACGGAAGCCAGTATCCGTATCACCCCAACGGCCGCGGTTTCGACGAATATTTCGGCTTCACTTCGGGGCATTGGGGAATGTATTTCGACCCGCCCTTGGATCACAACGGCCGGCTCGTGCAAGGCAAGGGGTATATTACCGACATCCTCACCGAAAAGGCGATGGAGTTCATCGAGGAACATCGCCGGCGGCCGTTCTTCTGTTACCTTGCCTACAATGTTCCGCATTCGCCGTTCGAGGTGCCCGATCGTTTTTATCGCCGGTTCGCGAACGCAGAAATCACGATGCGCAACCGCGATCCCGAAAAAGAGGAACTCGACAAGACGCGTGCCGCCTTGGCGATGGTCGAATGCATGGACTGGAACATCGGTCGGTTGCTCGAAACGCTCGACCGGTTGAATCTCGAACAAGATACGATCGTCGTCTATTTTTCCGACAACGGTCCCAATTCGTGGCGTTGGAACGGCGGCATGAAGGGCCGAAAAGGTTCGACCGACGAAGGCGGCGTGCGGGTGCCGTTCATGATTCGTTGGCCGGGTAAGATTCCCGGGGGCAAGAAAGTGACGCAAATCGCCGGGGCGATCGACCTGTTGCCGACCCTTGCCGAGCTGTGCGGCGTCGAGGTTCCGAACGACAGGCCCTTGGACGGACGCAGCCTCGTGCCGTTGTTGTTGGAAGACGATCCCAAATGGGAAGATCGCATGATCTTTTCGCATTGGGGCGGCCGCGTCAGCGTGCGCACCCAACGCTTCCGCTTGGACAACGAAGGCCGGCTGTTCGATATGCTTAACGATCCCGGTCAAACCAAGGACGTCGCCGAGGCCTTCCCCGAAATCGCCCGCCGACTTCGCAACGCCCAGGCTGCGTGGAAAGAAGAACTGTTGCCTCGGGGTGACGACGATCGTCCCTTCCCCGTCGGGTATCGGGAGCATCCGTTTACGTATCTTCCGGCCCGCGACGGGCGGCCGCACGGCGGCGTGTTGCGAAGTGCTTCGGCGCCGAACTGTTCTTTCTTCACTCACTGGACGTCGCCGGACGACGCGATGACTTGGGACGTCGAGGTGCACACGGCCGGCCGGTACGAGGCGGTCGTGTATTACACGTGTCCGGAAGACTCGGTCGGTTCGACGATCGAACTTCGTTTGGGCGATGCCGCATGGACGGGCAAAATCACCGAGGCATTCGATCCGCCGTTGCGAGGAGCGGAATACGATCGCGTTCCGCGGAATCGTCCGGCACCGCCGAAGGCCGGGGCGGTCGTCGCCGGAGAATCGTACGTCAAAGATTTCAAACCGCTGCCGTTGGGCGTCGTCGAACTACCGGCCGGACGCGGTACGTTGACGCTCCGCGCCCTCGACGTGCCCGGAAAATTCGTGGCCGACGTTCGCATGGTCACCTTGCGGCTATTGGAAGAATAGGCGTGTTGCAGCGCTCACCGGGGCGACTGCAACTCCGCTCGAAGCGTTTTGTTCCCCCGAATTGTCGAAGTGCATCGTACGAGCCAAGAGGTGTCGGCCATGTGTCGAAGTGTTGCGCGAAAACGAAATGCTTGGATGGTTTTGTTTGTCGGCGTGTTCGTCGTCGTGGCGACGATGGCCGGTCGGCGATTGACGTATGCGGCCGAAAACGCCGTCGACAAACCGAACATTTTGTTCATCATGGTCGACGACTTGGGAAAAGACTGGATCAGTTGTTACGGGGCCGACAACATCCAGACGCCGGTCATCGACTCGTTGGCGGCCAAGGGCATGCGGTTCGAAAACGCGTGGTGTATGCCGCAGTGCACGCCGACCCGCGTGACTCTATTGACCGGTCAGTATCCTTGGCGAACCGGATGGGTCAATCACTGGGACGTGCCCCGTTGGGGGGTGGGGTATTTCGATTGGGAAGCCTACGAATCGGTTGCACGCGTCTTGAAAAAGGCCGGAT
>CAYVVR010000672.1:0-2291 GCA_964454655.1 uncultured Planctomycetaceae bacterium
CATCGACAAGCCGACGGCGAGCTGCCCGCTCCACGCCCACACGATCAATCCGAGTGCCGTCCCCAAGCACACGGCGAGGTTCGTCCCGATCAGAATCTCGCGGCGGAAAAGCCGCAACAACGTCTTCAACGAAGTCGTTCCGCGGTGGTGTCGTTCGAGCAAGGTGGTAAGCGTCTGGACGCTTACGCTTTCCGACAGTGCCAACACCACCGGCAAGAATAGCGCAAACACGATCCACTCAGCCAGAAAATCGTCGAACAGCCACGCCATACCGGCGCACAACAATCCACCGGCAAAATTGCACCCCAACCAGGCCAGCCGGTGGCGCACCAGGTACCACGTGCTCGCACCGCGAATTTCTTCCAGGTGCAGCCCGATCAACTGGAAGACGTCGGCGCTGTGTTCACGTTCCGAGTTTTCGATCCAGCGGACGACCTCGTCGGTGTACACGCCCGCCTCGAGTACGCCGACCATCCGTCCGTGCTCGTCGACGATCGGCAAGGCCAACAACCGATGGAGGATGAACATCTCGCAGGCATCTTCGAGAGTCGCCGTATGAGGAAGCGACACGACGCGCGGCTGCATCAACGATTCCAACCGACGATCGGGCGAACTCAGCAACAGCGACCGTGCCGAAACGACGCCGACCAATCGGTCGTCTTCGTCGGTCACATAGAAGTAGACGGCTTGTCCTTGAAACGCCGCCCCGCGCAACCGACGAAGCGCCTCGTCGATCGTGTCGCCCGCTTTCAATCGGGGATAGTCCCGATGGGCGAACTCCATCACGTTTCGAGCGAACCGCTCTTGCTCGGTACCGGCCAAGGTGTTGTCGAACATAAATAAGAATCCGTGTCGATATCGATATGACCAAGGGGTAACACAGCCGCGTGTCGATCGCCCTTCCGAGACACTCAAGCTTCGTCGAGGCGGTCGTCCTCTTTGCTGCCGGTCGACTGCCACCGACGAACGGCTCCCGGCGTCATCCCCGTCAGTCGCCGAAACGCGTTCACGAACTGGGCCGCCGAATGATAACCGACCAACCGGGCGATCGTGTCGAGATTGAACTCGGTCTCCAGCAAAAGCTCGCGGGCGCGACGCACCCGCACGCGGTCGATCTCGCTTTTCGCACTGCGGCCGAGCACCTCGTGAAACCGCCGATCGAGCGTACTTCGACTCACATCGACGGCCTTGGCCACCTGGCTTACGCTCAATCCTTTGGCGGCATTCTCGTGGATGAATCGTAGAGCCTCGCCGACGATCGGACAATCGACCGCCAAGATATCGGTCGAAAGACGAGTCACCACGCGACGCGGTGGAATCAACACCCGCTTTTTCGGTACGCGCCCGCCGTTCATCAGCACATCGAGCGCGGCGGCGCCTTCGAAACCGACCCGCCGTGCATCGGGTTCGATGCTGCTTAGGGTCGGATGCGTCAAGTCGCACACCACGCGGTCGTTGTCGACCCCGAGGACGGCCACTCGGTCGGGGACTCCTAGATTCACTCGCCGGCACGCTTCCACGACTTGCCGGCCGCGGACATCGTTGCAGGCAAACACGCCGATCGGCTTCGGCACGTCGAGCAGCCAGCGGGCCAGGTCGTCCAATTCGAATTCGCCTTGTGCCTCGACCTCGGCCGTGCCCTGTAACCGGCGTTTGCGCTTCCCCGGCTCGAACACGCTCACGGAACATCCGCGCTTTTGCAGGTATTCGCAGAACACCGCCTCGCGATCGTCCGAAAAATCGACGCCCCGAAAACCGCAATAACCGAAATGACGAAATCCGCGTTCGAGCAGGTGATCGGCCGCCATCCGCGCCACCGCAGGCGAATCGGTATCGATGACGACGCCGTTCTCCGGCGGGTAGACGCCCCGCAAGTCGACGATCGGACACCGGAATCGACTGGCGGTTGCCGCGTCGCGAGGACTGTCGAGCCGGGAAATGATGCCGTCGATCTGTTGCCCTGCCGGAATCCGCACGATGCGTTCATCGAGGCTTCGCTCGATGTGAATCAGCCGCCAATCGCCCCGGTTGCGGGCGAAGGCCCCGATCCCCAACAGGCAATCGCGTCCGTAGGCCCGCGACGACTCGATCCACAACAACACCTGGCGAACGGCCATTCCCGAAGCTCCTAAGGCGTCCTTTTTCTACGGCAATTTCTGACATGAGGCCATTGAGACAATTGCGTCACGAAACCTTACAGAGCAAGGCCCTATCGGCAGCAAAATTCGTTTCTCCAGCGTACCCGACTGACGAAAATTGTCAACTTTTTTACCAAATCAAACAATGACAGC
>CAYVVR010000673.1:0-1983 GCA_964454655.1 uncultured Planctomycetaceae bacterium
GCTCTTCGTCGGCACGCCGTGGTGGCGCTTCATCGAACCGTCGGCCATAGGTGGCGATCGACGAAGCAAAAACGATGTGCGGCTTCTTCGCACTGGCCAGCGCGGCGTCGATAACATGTCTCGTGCCGCCGACGTTGATGCGCTCCGCGAGGTCAGGCTGCTGATCGGTCATCGGCGGAATAACCGCGGCCAGATGAATGATGGCATCGACATCTTCTGCTGCCCGTGCGATCGACGTGGGATCCGTGATGTCGCCCCAGACCGTGTCGATCTGTTCTCCCCAGGCGGTCGCGGTCTTGCGGTTGGTGGCGTTGTCCAGATCGAATGCCCGCACGCTGTGTCCGGCTGCGAGCAGCTCTCGCATCGTGTGTCCGCCGATGTTTCCAAATGCGCCCGTAATCAGAACTTTCATGGCATTTCCGTCCAAATGGAATTGATCGAAAATCAGACTGCCGGTAATCCGTTGCATGGCAGCATAACACTGCCGCCAGTTTACCAAATGGTAAAGTTTATGCAAACGCCTCTACATGTGGGGTGTGATCCAGATCACAGCGCGCGTCATGCGCATGACGCACAATGTCATTGACGACCATGCTTCCGAGGAACATCCATGCACATTCTTCACGTCAACGACACACCCGCAGGAACGATCCTGCGGAACGAGTTACTGCAACTGGGACTCCACATCCAGGAACGTCGCGCGACAGCGTTGCTGGATGCGCACGAACTCGAGAACCGATGCATCCTGCTACGCCTGTCCGATCCAGCAGAAACGGAACAACTCATCCGAGCCATTCGTTTTTGTGCCGGCGATGCGGCGCTCATCATCGTACTTGCGCCAACCGCGAGCGTCTTTGCCAATGCGTTATATCTTTACCAGGCGGGCGCCGACGTTGTCTTGTCGCCAGCCATCGATGCCCACGGTATTCACCGCACGCTCGAACACTTGATGTTTCTGGCGACGTTCCAAGGGCAGGACGCACACGGACGTCGGGCGCTGCGCAATGAACCGGAACTTGTCGCCCCGCTGCTGGGAACCGTGCGGGAACATCTCGCCGCCGCGGCGGTGCTGTTCGATGCATTCCGAATGCAAATCACGCTACAGAACGGCGCAGTCTACGAACTCCGCTGCACGGGCGATGTCGTTTTGGGACTCGAGCGTCTCGACAGCAATGAAACCGTGTGCGCCGATGACATTCTCGATTGCCGCTCCGGCTGCTATCTCATCTTCGACGTCACGACAGGGCACACTTCCGATGCGACCGAAGTTGATCGATTCAGGCCATCTTTGCAGCTTGCCTGAATCGTCAACCCGACCGCTATGCCCTCGCGCTCTGCGGAGGCGAACTTCGATCAGAGGCCAAGTCGTTTGGCGATGATCACCTTCATGATTTCATTGGAACCGGCATAGATGCGCTGTACACGGGAGTCCGCGAAGTCGTTTGCAATCGGATATTCGGTCATATACCCGTATCCCCCATGCAACTGCAGCCCTTCATCCGCCATGCGGAACTCCGTATCCGTAAACCACCACTTTGCGGCACTGACCTCCGATACGATGTCCTCTCCGGCCATATGCTCCTCGATCAGGCGGTCCAGAAAACATTGCGCGATTTCGCAATAGCTGTACATTTCGGCGATCTTGAACTGGGAATTCTGGAAGGATGCGATCGGCCGTCCGAATGCCTTCCGGTCACGGGTATATTCCATCGTGTGTTCGAGAATCCGCCACATATGCGAGACCGCCCCGACGCAGACCATCAGGCGTTCCTGCTGCAGGTTCTTCATCAGGTAATAAAACCCCTGGCCCTCCTGACCCAGCAGATTCTCTTTGGGGACCCTGACGTCGTTGAAAAACAGCTCGGCGGTATCCTGACCGTGTTGTCCGAGTTTATCGAGATTCCGGCCGCGCTCGAAGCCTTCCATGCCACGCTCGACGACCAGCAGCGAAATGCCGGCGTGCGGCGGGTTGGCATCGGGATC
>CAYVVR010000673.1:1993-2289 GCA_964454655.1 uncultured Planctomycetaceae bacterium
AAATGAACGTCTTGGCCCCATTGAGCAGGTAGTGATCGCCCTGATCGATCGCCGTCGTCTTCATGCTTGCGAGATCGCTCCCCGCCCCCGGTTCACTCATCGCAATCGCCGTGATGATGCTGCCGTCGCAACAACCCGGAAGCCAGCGGCGCCGCTGTTCCTCGTTCCCGAACTCGTAGATATACGGGACCACTACGTCGCTGTGAAGCCCCGCGCCGAAGCCGGAATTTCCGACACGCGAGAATTCTTCGGCGATCACGACGCTGTACAGGAAATCCGCCCCTGAGCCCCCATAC
>CAYVVR010000674.1:0-2269 GCA_964454655.1 uncultured Planctomycetaceae bacterium
CCGTACACGAACCGCTCGAGGCCGATCCGGAAAGCGTTGCGATGTTTTCGTCTTTGCCCGTCGGAGAACGGCATCGCGACGTCCTCAAGGCGGCCATGATTTACGATCTCGATCGGTCGATCGGCCTGTTGTGGGAAAAGATTCGTCGCTTGGGGATCGAAGAAAACACCTACCTGATCGTGATGTCGGACAACGGCGGATTCGGTCGGCCGCCCGGCGTTTCTTGTTATCCGCTTGCCGGAGGGAAAGGCTCGCTGTACGAGGGCGGCATTCGCGTGCCGCTCGTCGTCGTCGGTCCCGGTGTGAAGGCCGGAAGTGTGTGTCGCGAACCGGTCGTCGGATACGACTGGTTTCCGACGATTGCCGAGTTGGCCGGTGTGAAACGCCTTCCGGAAAAGGTCGATGGCGTCAGTATCGTGCCGCTGCTGCGCGGCGAGGCGAAGTCGTGGGACCGCGACCGGCCGTTGGTATTCCACTATCCTCATTACGGCCGCGGCGTGCGGCAAACGCCTTGTTCGGCGATTCGCGTAGGCGATTACAAGCTGTTGCGCGACTACGAAACCGGCACCGACAGGTTGTTTTGCCTGAAAGACGATATCGGCGAAACGCGCGACCTGAGCACCGCAATGCCGGCGAAAGCCGCCGAATTGGCACGCTTGCTCGATCGTTACCTGACGTCGGTCGATGCCGGGATCCCCTCGCCGAACCCCGACTATCGTGAGTCGTCGCCTGCCGAACCGACAAGGCCGCGGTCGCGGCGCCGCGCCGGTACATCACGCTCGTAGTCGCTTCGCGAAGGCGACGATTCGTCAGCGTTTGCCCGAGCAGAAAAACACCGGTTTGCCCTTGGGACGCAGGGCGGCGTTTCGTTTTCGGCGGATCGCCGTGAGCATGCCGTGTAAGATTTCGGCGAAGGGATCGTTCGGGCCTTGCGTGCGTTCGACGATCTCCAACGCACGGAGGCACAGCGGTTCGGCCTCGAGGAAACGTTCGCGGCCGTAGTGGATGTCGGCCAGACGGAAAAGGACGTGGGCGACGTCCAAGGGCGGCACCGCATCGATGTTTTCGAGGATGCCCAACACGCGGCGGTACAGGGATTCGGCCTGGTCGATGTCGCCTCGCGCGTGGTACTCTTCGGCCAGGTTCCAACAGGCTTTGAGGAAGTCGGGCGACTCGGGCTCGCATCGGCTTTCCCAAGCGGCCAGCGCCGCGGCGAGCGACTGGCGGGCTTTTTCTTTTTGCCCTCGATCATAGTAGAGGCGACCCAGCAGAAGGTGCACGCGTGCCGCGTCGGCAACGTGGTCGGATGCTTCGTCGTACAAAGCCGATGCCCGGCGAAACAACGACTCGGCGCGTTGAAAATCACGCCGGTCGTGGCACAGAACGCCGTAGCGCTCGACGATATCGGCTAAGCCTACGACATCGTCGGCTAGGGTCGTTTCGCGAATCGACAGCGCGCGGCGATACAGGTCTTCGGCGCGGGCGAATTCATGCTGCCGGTGATACAGCGTGGCCAAGTTGCCGGAAAGTATCGCCGTGATTGCGGGATGGTTCGTTCCCAACAGGTCGAGGCCGCGCCGATAGCAGCGTTCCGCCTTTTCCCAATCGTCACGGTGTTCGTACGCCTTGGCCAGGTCGTTCAAGACCACGGCCACACGAGGCTTGCGTCGGATCCAAGCACGCTCTTCCAACGGCAGTAGGCGTTCGAGTACGCGTGCGACCATGGCATGGTTTTCGGCCTTTTGATAGAGCGACGCCAACTGGCGGTAGCTGGTTCGCGTGCCGGGAATGGGGCCTTGGTATTCGGCTTGTACGAGTTCGGCGGCACGCCGATAGAGCGGTTCGAGTTCGGCGTCGTCAACCGTCGCACGCCGCGTGCGGATGACCAAGAACAAGCTGACGAGCGTATTCGGATGGTCGCCGCCGAAAGTGCATTCCGATAGGAAGCAAGCCAGTTTGGCCGACAGCGCATCGGGGATGCCTTTGTCGAGGTTTCGTGCGACCGTCGTGGTCAGGATTTTCCACAGCCCGGCAAAAGGCCAAGGTACGGCGCGGCACAATCGGGCGAATTCCCCGCGTACGGCACGTCCGACGATACCTGCCGGAGTCGATAGAAAACGACGCATATCTAATTCCGCGTGCCCCTGAACGAAATCGCGGTACGGCTGATTACGGGCGGGCGGCCGCCGTCGGAGCGATTCGCCTCGAAACGGCTTTCCGCATCGAACGCCCCTTTTTCGCCAGTATGACCGACCAGGGCGAACCGGTC
>CAYVVR010000675.1:0-2256 GCA_964454655.1 uncultured Planctomycetaceae bacterium
GGCGCAACGCCTAGGCCGATGAAGAGGCCATTGAAACCTGAGCACCGTTCCGTCTTGTTCCAGACGGAACAGTGCTTGGCGCAACGCCTAGGCCGATGAAGATGCCATTGAAACTATACTTAGATACAATATATAGCAATAATCCAAGAATAGGCGCAACGCCTAGGCCGATGAAGAGGCCATTGAAAGCTACGCAGCCGCAAGGCGTGGAAGCCGGGTAAGGCTTTCTCGGATCGGCGGCGTTAACTTCTCAGAGAGATGCCGTCGGATGTTCCGGTTGCGCCACGGGCATTTCGCCTGTGCGAGCCGCGTCGGGGAACGAGTTGTGTTGCCCAACGGCCACCTATTTCTCTTGTGATCCTCTTTCCCGGTAGCGTCGGTCTCTTGACTGGACCGACCTGTGACCATGTGCTAGCATGGCAGCGTCTGGCGTAAGGACGTCTCTTGGGGACGAGTTCCCCCCAAAGACAGGGAATGGCTAGCGGAGCCCGAGCAGCGCTCTTGCGTACCAGGCATCGGGAACGCTTTTCGCCTTTGGTGACGGGAATTATCGGCGAGGCTTCCCCGATGCAACGCGTGAGAATAGGGCCACCGATGGTTTGGTAATCTGTGCGAGAGCCATGCTTGTGCTATGTCTCCGCGGGGGGCTACTGTGCTGTTGTTAAGACGATGAAGTGACAAACTCGCTCGTGGTGGCGTAGAGAGTTACTGGATATTGTCTGTCGCCACAGGAGCAAGTTAACAGGCAGTCAAGTTCTTTCGCTGAACGGCAGCCGGGCAAGTTTGTCGGTCAGGAGTTTGGTCACGGGGAGTACGACGAACTGACCTCGCAGTTTTGCGAACGGATTGCACCGTTTCTTCGGCAGGCGATCACCCGTGTTGCCGAACTGAACGGCATGCTCGGCTCCGTGGCCGCGAACCGCGTACCGGATTTCATGTATGGCAGGTGGCACGCTGAAAACAAGCACTCTTGCGACGACGTTGGCTGCGACCTTGCTGGTCGAAACACGTTTTCTGCAAATGCGGTTTCTCGACTCGGGACGCCTGCTGCCTTGGTTGGGACCGGCTTTGCGAGGAACTGTGGCGCGGCATCTGAAGAACCGCGTATGTTTCTGGCCGCCGGCCGAAAGAGAAGCACGCTGGAAGTGTTGCAAGGGATGCCCGAAACAACCAGATTGCCCTTACGGTATAACCTTCGAAACCGCCCCTGCGCCCTCGGCTGCGAATCGATCGGGAATGAACGACGGCCAGCGGGCCGTTGCCCTGGCTCCGTACTTCCCTGTGGAATCGCCGGCCCACGACGGTGACACGGTTCAGGTGCGACTAACGCTCGTCGGTCGCCGAGCGATCGCCGTTGCCGATCAGGTGGTAGCCGTCCTTACGGCCGAAAACACACAGTTTGCTCTAGGAACCGACCGGGCACCTTTTGTCATCGAATCGCAAATGCCGCAGCCTGGGTGGCCCGTCGGATGCCGGATTCTTTCGGCGTCTGCCTTTGCGGCTTCCGCCGATGCCCTGGAATTGCGTATTCCCTGGCTGCGAATCGACCTGATGAGTCCATTGTTTCTCAAGGAATCACGAGGAGAAGGCAAGAAGTCGCGGGCCGTCTTCAACCCGCGATTCGCCCATCTTTTTCGCGCGTGCCTGCGAACCGTGGGGCGGGCCTTTGTGACCTTAGGTTCCGGAAGCTTGGAACAGAGCGTGGACTTTGCTGCATTGAAAGCTGCCGCCGAGCGGGTGAATACCCAAGCTGCTTCCTGGAAACCGTTTCGACAACGCCATTTCAGCAGCCGCCGGGGGCAGCGATATGCCCTAGAAGGCGTCGTGGGAAGCGCTGTGTTTGCCGACGTACCGGCCGCCTTGTTGCCGTGGCTCGTCTGGGGTGGTCGGATCGGCGTGGGGGAACATCGCGTGGCAGGCGCCGGCTGCTGGCAAATCACTATCCTATGAATAACAGCCCGTTGCACAAGGGGGTTTTTCTGATATGTTTTCCCGTCGAATATCTGAGGAAGTCGGACTCGGCAGAAAGAGGTGAAATCTTGCGCGAAGGGCGTTAGAAGGCGCATACAGCGGCCGAATAACAACATAATGTTAAGATGAACGGAAGCAAAGATAAAATAGACAAGATCACCGACGCCCGTCAGGCTCCGAGGCTTGCTCACCCCGAACAACAGGCACAGAATCATTCCTAGATTGTAGCCGTCACGCGAACCAGATACCACTTCTTGACCTCGGTCAGGCCCCGAAGCCATACCC
>CAYVVR010000676.1:0-2249 GCA_964454655.1 uncultured Planctomycetaceae bacterium
CCGGAATTCGACCGCCAACAGGGCATAAGGCAAATCGTCTTCCGGGGAGCTGTCGGCGGCTCCGGGCAACACCGGGCGTCCGGGCGCCGAGGCCGTCTCGTCCCGTCGGCCGTCGGCTGTCGGATCTCCCCAAGGATTCTTCCCTTTGCGCAGGCTCACCAACCGCCCCGGGCCTGGCCCCTGCATAAGCCCCGACTTCAAGTCGACTCGCAGCTCGGGCAATTCGAACCGATCGACGGCCGGTTCGCCCTCGGGCGTTATCGCGTGGTTTTCCATGACGACGCCGCCGGTGCAACGAAGCGAATCGACCTGCACGTCGGCATCTTGGGCCTTGCCGAAGGGCAATGGTCGATCGAAGTAGATTTCGAGGGTTTCCGTCTGCACGCGTTGGCGATCGGTCGCCGCGACGACTTCGCCTTGTACGACGCCTTGGCTTCCTTCGAGCGACATACCGCGGTGCCAAGTCAGGTCGAGCGGTCGCGCTTGCGGCAAATCGTTGCCCTGAAGATCGCGCCCGATCGGCAAGCGAAGGGATCCCGTCCCTTCGACCGAAAGGTGGTTTCGTCCGCGATCCAGGTACACGTGCCCGCCGGTCAACACCATCCCCCGCCCTTCGATACGTGCCGGCCGCCCGGTCAACACGGCGACGGCCGTCGGTTCCGACGCCTCTTTGACTTCGACATGATCGCCGGTCAATCGCATCCCCTGCGAGTCGGCGCCTGTTTCCGTGAGGATCACGTCGCCGTCAAGGGTGAACGCGCGGGGACGCACGTCGTTGCCGCGCAGGCCCAGTTCCACACGCACGATGCCCGCCGACACGTCGAAATGCTGCGTCTCTTGAGCGTTCTTCATGCCGCTTTGCCGTAATGCCGAAGGCAGCGGAACGGCCGCGTTGCCGGTCGGTCCCTGCCCGGCTGCGGCAGACGACGGGCCTGCCGTTTTCTCCGGTTCTTCCACGAACCAGGTTTCGAGTCGCTCGGTGGCGACGCCGACGCGTGCCGATTGGAATTGCACGTCGCGCAACGCCAACATGCGGGCGGGACGCCACGTTTCGGGTCGCGCGGGCAACTTGCGACGTTGCAACCAACACCAGATTTCATCCGCCTGCACGGCGCCTTCCGGTCCGGCCGACAGAACGGCTCCGCCCAACAGCGAGACGACTTGCTCGGCGCCGTCCGGCCTTACCTGAAGCGATCGCCGCCATTGCGCCGCGAACTCTCCGGCTTGCGGATCGAGCGTTTCGATCCGGCCGGGACCGTCCGCCACGACGAACCCCACCCCGTTGTGATCGGGACGATACCGAACGCGTGCGGCGGTCATGCGAAACGCATCGTATTGCAGCGAGACGTCTTTTTTCCCATCCAACAACAGCGTCTCGTCCAGCGCGCTATATTCCAGCACCTCGCCGCTACCGGCGGCACGCCATTGCGGCAGCTCGACCCGCACCGGTTTTCCGCTGGCCTTGATCCCTTCCAAAACCCAATCGAACCCCGCCAGGCGAGCATCGGCGGTTTTCTTTTTCGGCGTCGTCGTTTCGCCGCCGGCGTCGGACGAAGCAGTCGGGCTTTGCGAAAACGACGCCGCCTGTTGCGGAAGAGGCGCAATGTCGGCCATCGCGTCTTGCTGTTGCAGCTTTTTCTCCGCCGCGGCGCGGTCGGCAAAAAACACGGTCACGTAGTCACACCGAATGGAACCGTCTTCACCGGCGAAATGCTGAATGCGGATGCGCACGTCGTCGTTGAACACGACCGTTCGTTCTTGGGGCGAAAACACCAGCGACCCGGCGCATCGCAGCTCGATCGACTTGAGGTCCTCGCCGGTCGGTGCATCGCCGTCCGCCTGCGACGAAGCGGCGCTCCCTTCGCGCCCTCGACGCATGTCGAGGTTGATCCCGTCGACGTGCGACAAGGTCACCTTGTCGATCACCGACAGGCCCAATCCGCTGCGGGCGAAATCGTCGGCCGATTTGTCCGGTCGCAGCGTGACGACCATCCCTTGGCCGCGAACCCGGTGGGGCCCCCACGCGACTTCGAGCGGTGCATTCGACCAAATGCGGTCCTTCGTAATGCGGACCATCTGCGTCGTTAGCGTGAAATCGTCGGCGGGCGTGTCGGCTTTTCCGCGGCTGCGAACGAGCACCGGTCCGACGAGCTGTCCTTCGAGTAATTTGCCGACGCGTCCGAGCCGCAAATCGAGCGACTGGTCGAAGATCAGCTTCGCCCCTTGCGGTGCTTCGAGAACGACCGCCG
>CAYVVR010000677.1:0-579 GCA_964454655.1 uncultured Planctomycetaceae bacterium
TTTGCAGGCTGCGGGCATGGATGTGCACGGCGACGACTACGCCTACTTGGACGGTTTTCCGCTGCAAGAGATCGTTTCGGGCAAGGCGGTCGCCCGCGAGTACGTGTTGGGCGAATCGACGCACGTGTACGGTCCGCGAGCGTATTTGCGCAACGAGATGTTCGCGTTTTCGATGCGGACGCGTCCCAATCGGCGGCTGAAGCCGGGTGAAGACATCCGCTGGGCCCTGGAAGCGCCGTTGGAAGACGTCGAACCGGCGTTGTTTGACTTGCGGGTCGATCCCGGCGAACGCTGGAACGTGGCCGACGATCCCCGTTATCGGCCGCTGGTCGAGTTTCTTCGCCGAAAGCTCGGCCGGATCGTGTTGGGGGACGGTCGCGTCGAATGCGATTGGACGCAGGAAAACGTTTACGCGATCAGCGATTTCGCCCCGGGGGCCGACGACAAGAAGCTGAACATTCCTCCGGAATTGATCCCACCTGTAAAGTGACCGCGGAACGGGGCGGTCGCCTTGGTTTCCGCCGACGATGCCGTGATCGCCTTGGGGGCGACACGGCGTCGTCGCAGCCTACCGTTTGT
>CAYVVR010000677.1:589-2246 GCA_964454655.1 uncultured Planctomycetaceae bacterium
ACCTTGAACTTCCGTATTCGTTCCCGCCCGACAGGAAGAGGAGGTTGAGTATGCACCGAATGTCTTGGTTGTTGCTTGCCGTAATGATCGTAGGCGCGACTTGTTCGCAGGCCCCTGCCGATCCGCCGCCCGCCCCCGAAGGATACAAGTGGGTGCGGAACGAAGCCTTTTGGGACGACTTCGACGGCGATCGGTTGGACGAAACCAAGTGGTACGACCACCATCCGCGATGGAAGGGCCGCCCTCCGGCGAAGTTCGTGCCCGAGGCGGTTTCGGTGCAAGACGGTCTGTTGGTCATCCGCAACCGAATGTTGGACAAGCCCGACGGTCCGTACACGATCGGCGGCGGGGCGGTTGTTTCCAAGAGCGACCAGGCGCACTACGGATACTATGAAGTCCGCATGAAAGCGTCGAAGGTGTCGATGTCGTCGACCTTTTGGTTTTCGAACAAGCCGCTCAGGGAAGGCGATCGTTGGACGGCTCAAGAACTGGACGTTCAAGAGACAGTCGGCGCCCCCAAGCGGTCGAAGAACCGCCACATGGGTATGTTCTCGAACACGCACTACTGGGTCGGAGGCAAACAAGGCAAGTTCGACGAAGCCGTGGGCGACCATACGGCGTTGCCTTCGCCGGCCGGAGAGGAGTTCCACGTGTACGGTGTTTGGTGGGTCGATCCGAACACGATTCACTTTTATCTCAACGGCAAATACGTGTACACGATCCATCCGAGCACGAAGTTCGACGAAACGCCGTTCGATCGTCCGATGTGGTTGAACCTGGTGACCGAGACGTACAACTGGGAAACGCCGCCTACGCCCGACGAACTGGCCGACGATTCTCGGAACGCCACCTACTACGATTACGTGCACGCTTGGAAGCTGGTGCCTGCCGAGTAGGCTTCGCATCGTATTCGCGCCTGGACGCGGGGTGATCGCCGCCGGCGGTCGCCCCTTTCGTCTTTCTTGGACACCTGCCTTCGGGATCGACGCGGCTGCGCCGAAGATCGTCGTTCTTTGAGCGAGACTCCGCCGGCGATTAAAATGACTCTCGTGAGTGCGTTTCCCCTCGCTGATCAATCGTCGACTCTTGCGGATAGGTGATTTCATGCGAACCAAGCAGGTGTTGGTGTTGGTTTCGTCGGTCGTTGCGGCTGCGTTGATCGTATGCGGTTTTGGAAACCGGGCGACCGCCAAAGACCGGCGACCGAATTTCGTGTTCATCCTGGTCGACGACCTGGGATACATGGACATCGGCGCGTACAACCCGAACACTTTTTACGAGACGCCGAACGTCGATGCGTTGGCGGCCTCGGGGATGCGGTTCACCGACGGGTACGCGGCGAATCCGGTGTGCAGCCCGACCCGGTTCAGCATCATGACGGGCAAGTATCCGACGCGGGACGGTTGCACGAATTTCTTTTCGGGCCGTCGCGAAGGCCGTTTTCGACCGGCACCGTTGAACGATCGTATGCCGCTGGAAGAGGTCACCATCGCCGAGGCCCTCAAAAGCGGCGGCTACGCGACCGCCTTCATCGGCAAGTGGCACCTGGGGCCGACCGAGGAATATTGGCCCGAAAACCAAGGATTCGACATCAACATCGGGGGCTGCCATCGGGGCTCGCCGGCGGGTTACTTCGCGCCGCACCAGAATCCGCGAC
>CAYVVR010000678.1:0-2244 GCA_964454655.1 uncultured Planctomycetaceae bacterium
CTGTTTTCGTTCGACACGTACAAGAACGTGCGGACGACGGCCGTCGTTTTGGTCGAAGGATTGCGCGACGCGTTGTGGCGTGCGGTGGAATCGGATGGTCCCGGCCTCTACTTCGAAGACTTCGGCGAGTTCGGATCGGCACCGCCGATGTTCGTCCCGCAAAAGACGCGGGTAAAACGGATGCTCAAAACGCCCGCGGGATGGTTGCGTCTGGCCGCGGCCCTCTCGCGTCCCCGCAACGTCCGGCGTCTGGTACAATTGTTACGACAATGGCGCAACTGAGTGCGTCTGCGGTCGCGCGACCGGCACATGGACCCCGCAACCGGTAAGGAAACCTCTCCCAGGCATGCGACGTTTGTGGATACCCGACTATCGGATTCGATCGGTGACCGAATTGTCGTCGGCGTGGCTGCGTGCGCGTCGTCTGCGTGCGTTGTTGCTGGACGTCGATTCGACGCTCAAGGCCTATCGCGACCGCGAAGTGTCGGAGGACGTGCGGCGCTGGTTGGTCGATGTCCAAGCCTCGGGAACGACGTGTTGTCTCGTTTCCAACGGCGGGCCGCGACGCATCGCCAAGATCGCCGCCTCGCTCGAACTGCCGTACCTCGCAACGGCACTCAAGCCGTTTCCGTTTGCCTTGCGTCGGGGGTTGAAACGCTTGAACGTCGACGCCGAAGAAACGGCCATGGTGGGCGACCAGGTGTTCGCCGACGTCTGGGCGGGAAACTGGGCCGGACTGACGACCATCCTCGTCGACCCGATCCATCCCGAGCAAGAAAGCTTTTACACGCGGATGAAACGCCCCTTGGAACGCTGGTGGTTGCGGGCGATTCCTTTCGAAGATACGTCCTCGACCGGAGATGCCGACTCGTGAGCACGGCGCGGCGCAGCGCAATTCGCGACCTGGCGGCCCTGGCACGGCCGGAGTATTGGTTCAAGAACGTCTTCATGTTGTTGGGCGTCGTGCTGGCGTACTTCTATCGGCTGCATTCCGGCGCCCCGTGGCGAATCGATCCGCTTGTGATCGCCACGGCGTTGGCGGCGGTGTGCCTGGTCGCCTCGGCGAACTACGTGATCAACGAATGGTTCGATGCCCCGTTCGACCGCCGTCACCCCGAAAAGTGCAACAGGCCCGTTGCCCGCGGCGCGGTACGCGGGAAAACCGTTTTCGTCTTTTGGGCGGCTCTGCTGCTTGCCGGCGGTGGATTGGCGTGGTCGATCAACCGTCCGTTCTTCGTTGCCGCGTGCGTGTTCGCGTTGATGGGGGCGGTTTACAACGTGCCGCCCGTTCGGTTGAAGGATTGGCCCTATCTCGACGTGCTCACCGAGTCGGTGAATAATCCGCTGCGATTGCTGTTGGGGTGGTTCGCCGTCAGCGCGACGAGCGTTCCCCCGTTGTCGCTGGTCGTGTCGTACTGGATGGCCGGTGGATTCTTCATGGCCGGAAAACGCCTGGCGGAAATCCGCAGCATCGGCGATCACGCGACGGCGGGCGCCTATCGTGCTTCCTTCCGCTATTACGACGACACGACGTTGCTCATCCAAATGTTCTTCTACGCGACGGCAGCCGCGTTGTTCTTGGGTGTGTTCATCGTGCGTTACCACGTCGAGCTGATCCTGTCGATTCCGTTGATTGCGGGCTTTTTCGCGTTTTACCTGTCGATCACGCTCAAACCGCACAGTGCCGCCGGTAGCCCGGAACGTCTGTACCGCGAACGTCGCTTGATGGCGTATCTGGCCGTGTGCCTGGTCGTGTTCGTGCTGTTGATGTTCGTCGAGTTGGATGCCCTGCGTCGCTTGCTGAACGTGCCCGAGGCGAGCGTTCCGCCGTTGTGGCGGCTGTAGGCACAACGCCGTTTGTTTCGCATCGTGAGTTTCTCTCCACCAGGGCTGCGAGCCTTTTCCGCTTCGTGTTCCGAAACCCGCCGGTGAACCGTTCTGCGACCGACAAACCGCACGTGTGCCAAGTGCTGCACAGTCTCTCGGTAGGCGGTGCCGAGGTGCTTGCGCAACGTTTGGCCGAAGGTTTGGCCTCGCGTTTTCGGATTTCGTTCGTTTGTTTGGACGAGGCCGGCGAATCGGCCGAGTCGGTTCGCGCGAAAGGGTTCCCGGTCCAGGTGATCGGTCGCAACCCGGGATTCGATCGTCGCTGCCTTGCCGCATTGCGACGGCACGCCGTCGAGAACCGGGTGGACGTGTACCTGGCCCATCAATACACGCCGTTTTTCTACACGCTACTTTCAC
>CAYVVR010000679.1:0-2237 GCA_964454655.1 uncultured Planctomycetaceae bacterium
CATGCTCGTTACAAATGCCTCCTAGAACCTCGAGGCGGCCGCCGTTGATCGACTCAAAGTTCGTCATGTGCCCTTCCACCTTATAGCCGAATACCCACATGTCGGTTCCGTTGCAGGTGAAGTTGGGGGCCGCTTTGTATTCGGTATTCATGAATCGCACCCAAAACCGGGCGTTCGTAAACACGCGGTCGTTCTTTCCCAGGCCGTTGCAGTTGTTGATGAAGACTTTCGCACCAGAAGCCGCGCGCTCGCCGAGGTAGTTGCAACGCAGGTGGCTCAATACAAGCGTCCGCGGCGCGGCGTGTCGTACGAGTAAGCGTGCGTCGGTCCCGAAATCTTCGATCAACAGGGGGTGTGGGCCGTTTTCGGCGATCTCGAAGGTTCCCAAGACCGAGCCGTAGAACGCCATGATCCGCCGCACATGCGCCGGAACGCGAACCGGTGATGTCAGTCGATAGACCGACTTCGGAAAGTAGACGACCGGCTTGCCCGAGTCCATCGCGGCTTGCACGGCAGCCGAATCATCGGTATTGCCGTCGCCTTTCGCTCCAAAATCGTCGACGTTGGCCCACCGGGTGAAATCGAGCGGCCAGTCGTATTGCGGCGGCTCTTCGATGGGAAGATGCAAGGAACGTTTCGGTTGGTCGTCGCGCAGAGTCAAAATCGGGCCGTTGACGAATTCATCGACTTTCAAGCCCTCGACGGCCGCTTTTTCGCGGTAGCGAATCGCCGTGTCGTAGCCCGGCGTTTCGACGTTGCGCACAAAGAGCATGCCTTGGTGGGCATCGACGGCGGCCGAGTGCGTGTTTTGCCCTTCAAGCACGCTGTCGAGCAACACGGCCTGTGCGGCGGCTGTTGTGATTTCCAGCGCCGGCACGCGATTGATCGAATGTACCTTACGCAGCGACGCGGAGCATTGAGTGAGCTGGATACCGGCCTTGTTTTGACCTTCGAGCGTGACAAACTCGAAACAATTGTGCGTCATGTGGTACGGCGTCATCCGGATGCCGTAGTCGAATCCGCGAACGGTGATATCGTCGTGATAGCCCATCGTCGGGCAAATGCGAATGTCGATTCCGGCCACGCCTCGGCCGTCGCCGGAAACGATCGACACGTTATGAATCCCTGAGTTATTCGCGCCGCAGAAGTTCAGACCCACGGCGCCGGGATTGCCTTTGCCCGTATCAATCGTGAGGTTGCGGACGGAATTGTACGCGACCGCGTTGTTCAAATCGGCCTTGCCGAACGAAAGCACCGGCTTGGTGCCGCGGTCAAAACCGGGACAATGGTCTTTCAGGCGAATAACCGTCGTTTCGCGTTCTTCGCCGAAGAAGCGAATTTTGACGAGCCGCTCGAAAACGCGTCTTCCGTTTCGAGGCTGTTCGTTGCCGGGATAGGCACGCCATGGGCCGGAATAGATGATCGTGTCGCTGACCAGATAGGTCCCCTTGGGTAAATACAAGATGTATTCACAAAGGGGCGACTGTGGCCCGGCCCCGGTCCATTGGGCCTTGTCCATTTGGGCCAGCACGAAGTCGTAGGCCTTGATCAATGCCGCCGTGTCGTCGGTCACGCCGTTGCCCTTGGCGTTAAACGGCGGCTGCGTGACGTCGATCACGCGTCCGCCTTTTCCGCTGTGCAGGAAGACATCGTCGGGATAAACGCATCGGATCGCGGGATGACGATCGCCGACCGGCCTGATCGGCCCGCAAGTCGCTTTCGCCGCAACGCCAAAAACGAAAAGTAGCGCGCCGGTGAGAAGCAGGAGGTGTTTCATCGGTTTCTCTTTCCTAGTGCCAAAGTGTGCGCGGATGTATGTCGCGACAGCAGAGGAGCCGGCTGCCGGTCGCCGACGCGTATGATCGTCGGCAAGGGTAGAGCATAGTAGCACGCCGCGGCGACCGCGAGAAAAAGATGATTCGATCGGCCCGTCCGGCAAGACGATATTCGTACCCGAGACCGTCGAACGCTCGCGCAGTGGGTCGTTCTTCCACCGGTTGCGGCAAGCGGCGAGCTTCCGACTGCGGGAAGAAGATGCATGCCGTTCCGTCGTCGGATGCGTCGGATCGATCCGGCTGGCAGTCAGCAGCCCGTTGCAAAATCCCGTTTGCGGCCTGTCGCTGATTGTAGAAAATAGCGGCACGTAACGCCCAGGAACCGTTTTTCGACCAATCTTCTTTGCCACGCGCGATGCTCGGACGCAGGAAACGACTTCGCCGGCCGCTTTTCGCTTGTTG
>CAYVVR010000680.1:0-2229 GCA_964454655.1 uncultured Planctomycetaceae bacterium
ATTCGGAAGCGACCGGCCAAAAACCGCCGGCCCCGGCCGACGGTACCGACGATATCGACGATATCACCGGGCACGAACCGCCGACTCCACACGATCCCGATCCCGGTGAACCCGCCGCCGACGAAGGCCCCGGTCATCCGCCGAAAAAGCCGGGCCACGAGGCCCCCGGACGACAACCGAAGGACGGCCGCGAAAAACCGAAGGACGTCGCGCCCCAAACGCCGCCCAAGCGACCGGACGAGCCGATCGAGATCGATCCGACGCGTCGAATCCGATGGCGGAAATTGACGACGTCGCCGGACTATCCCGTTTTCGAATTGGTGACCGGCGATAACGCCCAAACAGAAAACGAGGCAGACCCGCAACCACAACCCGGCGACCTCGTGCGACTCGATAACGGTGAGTACCGCTTCTTCGGAGCGAGCGGCGAAAATCACCAAGAAATTAGCCTTGAACAAACCAACGAAAGCAATCCCGAAGAAGGTACGATCCGGTTCATCTTCAACAACGCTGATTGCAATATGGGAACATGGAATCGAGTATTAATCCGCAAGTTAGACATTCACACACCCAACAACGACCATTTCACATTGGTCAAGCCGGTCGAGTTATCGAAATCGCAATCTCTCCGCATCAACCTCACTCGTGAAGAGGCACAACCGCGTGACGGCGGTATTCAGCCATCAAGACCGTCCATTGAAATGCGCGACGACGGGTTGGCGATCGAATTCACCGTTCCGCAGAAAGATTTCGATGCTTTCGACGACGCACTGATCACGTTCGAAGGAACGGCTTACCGCATCATCGAAGTGACTCTCGAATCGGGGCGAACCGAAACCGTGACATTCCCCTGCGTTTCCTTCAAAGCCGAATGAGCGCCGTCGTTTCGTGAGGTGTCGGCACGATCATCGACAAGTCGAATCGAGATCATCATGAGCACACGCACGTATCAACACGTCATCGACGATATTCGCGAGGCGGTCGCCTCACCCGCCGATATAGACAACGACCGCATGGCGGCGTTGGCCGAAGAATACGCCGAGCTATGCCGAAACGTGGTCAAACGCATCTCGGAATGCGTCGACCTGGTTCGGTCGGGCGAGACGGCCGAGGCCCTACGCTTGGCGGAACACGAGCCGCGGTTGATCGACTTGATGGCGTTGGTCGACTTTCCCGAACGGGATACCTGGACGGATCTCTGCCGGTTGCTGGGGCTTCCCCTACCGCCGTCGCTCGAGGTTTCGCACCTGGACATCTTGCAAGAGATCTACCAATCGTCGACCGGCGTCGACGAATTGCGTCGCCAATGGTGTTTCTTGAACATCGTGAGGGCGCCGTTGATAAAGCGGATCGCCTGTCTGCGTCGACTGGTTCAGGCCGATCCCCTGAACTTGGCATGGCAGGAAGACCTGATCACCTTCGAATCGGCACGCCACGAAGAAATCGTCCGCGAACTCAGTGCTGCCGTCAAAAAAGGCGATCGCGAGGCCCTCGAAAGGCTGTACGAAGAATTGAATTCCTTCGATTGGACGAAGGCGCCCCCCTCGAAGATAACCGACCGCGCCGAGCGAGAACTTCAAAAACTCAGGCTGCGAGACAAGCACGAGCGGGTAAAACAGCTTGCCGAACAAATTCACGAGGCCTACGCCAAAGGCGACGTCGACCAAACCGAATCGTTGCTTGTCGAATTCGATGCGCTGCGGTCTGAACTGGGCATTGGCGACGATGCCTCGGTATCGCACGAGGTTCTTCCCGCCCGCGAATGGACGGCCGAACAACGCGACATACAAATCCGCGAACAAGAAGAGCGTCGCGCCGTGCGGGCGCTGGAAGCCGCACTCGACCGGGGAGCATCGATCGAAGAGCTGAACAAGCTGTACCAAGTGGCCACCCGCACGGGACACGAACTGCCCGTCGAACTGCATCGGCGATACGCCTTGGCGTGCCGCGAGCGCGAGACGGAATCGCGTCGAAGTTACCAGTTCAAGTTGGCACTGATCGGTGCCGCGGCGGTCGTGTTGGTAGTCGCCGTCTTTTTCGTCGTCATGCAAGTCAGCGACTACCGCAACCGCGCCGACGTGATCGCAACGATTCACACGTTCATCGAAGAACGCAACCTCGATGCGGCCCAAGAGTACGTCGATCGGTTGCGGTCCGAAAATCCGCAACTGGTCGCTCATCCCCAAGTTCAAGCAGCCGTCGCCGAACTGGAAACGGCCCTCGCCGAAG
>CAYVVR010000681.1:0-2227 GCA_964454655.1 uncultured Planctomycetaceae bacterium
CCCGCGACATCGATGATGTCTTTGATGCCCACGGGCACTCCGTGAAGAGGGCCCCGATCGAACCCGACGCGAAGTTCCCATTGACTTCGCTCGATCGCTTCGTCGAGTCGTTCCCGGTCGACCAAGACCCACGCGTGTATTCGATCGTCCAAGGCTTCGATGTGTTCGAGGCAGCATTCGACCACGCGTCGGACGGTCCACTCTCCGGTACGCAGCTTTTCGCCCAACTCACGAATCGAAGGCAGAGCAGGCATTAACTGGCTCCTCCGGTGTATTTCTCCAGGTGATCGCTAGGCCGCACACATTAACATCCGCCCCCCAATGACGACGCGACCGGTCGTGTATTCGCGGTGGTCCGATCTTCGCACAACCGCCCCCGGGTTTGCCCAGTGTGGCAGGAGTCTACAATGAATGCAATCGGTCGTCGTCCGCCCGGCCCGCCTCGGTACGCCGTGAACGCTTAATGTCGGCCGATGCGGCTCCCCTGACCTCGCTTAAACAACAGCTCCTGAAAAGGTTTTTCCCATGGTATCCGGCTCCGATCGTTCCCCCGGCATCGAATCACCGCCCCCCACGCCGACGGACCATCTGCCAACGCGGTGGCATACCCTAGCCGAGGCCGTCCTCACAGGGCATCGTCTTACGCCCGCGGAAGGAACCGGCATCTTGGAATCCGACGATTCAGAACTGCTGGACGTCCTATCGGCTGCGTACCGAGTCCGCTACCACCATCACGGGCGTCGCGTGCGGCTGAATTTCTTAATCAATGCCAAAAGCGGTCTGTGTGCCGAAGACTGCGCCTACTGCTCGCAGGCCAAAAACTCGAAAGCGGCGATTTCGAAGTATCCGTTGGTCGATCGAGAACAACTCCTCGACGGTGCCCGCGTCGCGGCCGAAAGAAAGGCGAGCACCTACTGTATCGTCATCTCGGGACGCGGACCGACGCAGCGAGACCTCGACCACATCGGGGAAACGGTGGCCGAAATCAAGCGGATCGCCCCGAACCTGAAGATATGTGTCTCACCGGGATTGCTCGACGAGGCCCAAGCCAAAGCCCTGAAGGCGGCCGGCGTCGATCGCATCAATCACAATTTGAATACGAGCCGACGATTCTATCCGCAGATCTGCTCGACCCACACGTACGAGCAACGCCTGGAAACCCTTCGGACGGTTCGGGCCGCCGGGCTCGAGATTTGCTCGGGCGGTATCGTGGGGATGGGCGAAACGAAGGACGACGTGGTCGAACTGGCGTTGACGCTATCCGAGATTCGTCCCGAATCGCTGCCGATCAACTTCCTGATCCCGATCGAAGGTACGGCCCTCAACCGACAGCCGAACCTTACGGCCCGCGATTGCCTGCGCGTCCTCTGCCTATTTCGCCTAACCTGCCCAACCTCTGATTTGCGTGTTGCCGCCGGGCGCGAGCTGCACTTGGGCCCGTTGCAACCGATGGCCATGTTTGCGGCCAATTCCCTATTTGTGGGAGATTACCTGACCACGAAGGGCCAACCGCCGGAAGAGGACTATCGCATGCTTGAGGCCCTGGGCTTCGAACCCGAAGTCGATGTGCATGTCGGCTAGCCCGAAAAAGGCAGAACGAACCACCCGAACGCGCTGCCGCAAGCCGATATTTTCTCCTATTCGCTAAAGTCGCCTAATCCGACGCAACCGGTACGGCCGATAACGTGCATGACGAAACACTGTTTTGGTTTCATCGTGCGCGGAGGACATACCGGAAATGCGCCGTTCCTATTGGCTTGCGATTACCGTCCTTCTGATATGCGGCTCGGCGGGTTTGGCCCAAGAATCTCCGAAAAGTGGAGGATTCTTCGCGCCGCTGGATCGCCTCGGACAGCGATTGATGAGCGGCATATTCGCCGTCGATCCGAAGGCGTCGGAACTTCCTGGTCGGTCCACCAGTCGGGAAGCAGTCGAAACTCCATCCCATACGCACGTGCACAATCACGCAACGACGGCTCCGCCGACGTCCTCCCCTCGCCCCGCCGACGCGAGGGCGGGAACAATCGCGACCTCACCAACGGTCGCCGTACGTCGGTCGCCGTCCGCTTCCCAACGGTCGGATACTCCCTCACCGTCGGTTCCGGTAACGCCCTCGCGTCCCCAAACCGCCGAGGGCAATACCACCCCAATCCCGCATGCGACAACCACCGTGCGGTCGAATCCCGCGGCCGCGTCGGTTCCTTCAGCGCCGGTTATCGGCCGCCCG
>CAYVVR010000682.1:0-2227 GCA_964454655.1 uncultured Planctomycetaceae bacterium
CGTATTGCTTGACGACCACACGACGCCGGTTGAAGTAGACTCGCCAATCGATGTGCTTCGGCTCATCGCCGGGGACGTACTCGCGGTGGCCCATGAATTCGACGGCGAAACCCGAAAGCGGCGACCGATGCGATCCGGCGAGGTTGCCGTACACCAGACCGCGAGGTTCCAAACGCCGACCGCTGATGCGGGCGAGAACCTCCGGATCGAGATAACGGGAAAGGATGCTGCGTGCCATGGAACGAACTTGCGTTTCTCAAGGGGCGGCCGAGACGCTCAGCCGACGGCCGGTTCTGTGGGACGCGAATAGGTCTTGTCGGCCGGGACGGCTTCCAAGAGCATGTCGATCAACCCGTCGCTGGTCAGGTTGTGGGCTTGAGCCGAGTAGTTTCCGGCGATGCGATGCCGCAACGCCGGTTTGACCAACGCTTGGACATCGCCCATGGTGGCGTGGTATCGACCATGAAGAGCCGCTCGGGCCTTCGCACAGGTGATCAGCGTCAGCAGACCGCGGGGACCGGCCCCCCAAGCGACCCAGCGATCGACGAAGTCCGGGGCGTCGGGGGTACCGGGGCGCGAAGAGCGAACAAGCGTCCAGGCGTAACCGAGTACCTGATCCGATACGGGGATGCGGGTAACCAATTGCTGGAAGGCGATCAAGTCGTCGCCGCTCATCAACGGTTCGATCGTGCCCATTCGACCGCTGGTGACGCGACGGGCGATCTCCCATTCTTCGTCGCCCGAGGGATATTGCACCTTGATGTAGAGCAAAAAGCGGTCGAGCTGGGCCTCGGGCAGCGGATAGGTGCCTTCCTGTTCCAACGGGTTTTGGGTAGCCAGGACGAAAAACGGATCGGGCAACGCGTGGGTCACGCCGCCGGTGGTGACTTGACGCTCTTGCATCGCTTCGAGCATGGCGGCCTGAGTTTTCGGCGGTGTCCGGTTGATCTCGTCGGCGAGGATCATGTTGGCAAAGATCGGCCCGGGCAAGAACTTGTAGTCGCGAGCACCGGTGGCCGGATCCTCGTGAAGGATATCCGTGCCCGTCACGTCGCTGGGCATCAAATCGGGCGTGAACTGGATGCGTCGGAACGTCAAATGGGTTGCTTGCGCCAGCGAGCTGACCAGCAGCGTCTTGGCAAGCCCCGGCACGCCTTCGAGCAATGCGTGGCCGCGGGCAAGAACGGCGATCAGGATTTCCTCGATCACCTGCTTCTGGCCGACGATAACTTTCGACAATTCGTCGCAAATGCGAACGTACGCTTGGTGACACCGTTCAACGGCAGCTTTGTCTTCGCCGGAGATGGTTTCTTGATTCATGGTGTCGTCTCCAATCGATCGATGGTTGTTCGCTGTGTTGTGGTTCGGAATTTCGCTTTCTCGGTATGCGACGTCGCCTCGTGAAAGCTCTTCGTGCTACCACGAATCGTCGCTAACGGTCGACATCTTGAAAATATCGTTTCAGCCGGTCGGCATAACCGGGCGGAGCCGGTTGTTCCATGGCCGCTCGAATCGCTTTGCGGGCCTCCGGGGGCAATGTCATGATCCAAGATGCCGACGTCGAGGCGTCGTCGGGGCGAACGGCAATTTGCGGGGCATCGCCCGATCGAGAGTCGCCTTCGGGCGAATGCCCTTGGCTGGGTTGCGACGTGGCGGTTTGGTCGGCCGATGGTTGCGGCGAAGGTGCTTGCTGAGAGGGCTTGCCGGGAGATTGTGGTTGCGACGGTTGGCCGGATTCTTGAGCTACCGACGGGTCGGAAGACGTTTCGCTCGACGGCGATTGTTGCGACGGCATCGCCTGGAGCATGGCCGCCAACGTTGCGAGTTCGGGCGGCAAGGTGTCGGACGACGATTCTTCGGAGGCCGGTTGTCCTTGCGACGCCGCAGACATTTCGGGGAGCCGGCCTCGAGCGATCGCCTCGTCCAGTAGTTCGGGCAATCGATTCGCCATCGCCGCGATTCGGGCGAGTTGTTGTTCTCTTTCGGCAAGCGCGGCCGCGGCTTGGGCCATCGCTTCGGTCGTGCGCCGCGATTCATCGGCAAGCGTCTGCGGGCGTGCTGGCGGGGTGTTGCTTCCCCGTCGTGCGGCGTTTTCCGCGGCGTGCAACGAAGCAGTTGCCTCGGGATCGACGGGAACGGCTTGATCTCCGAGCGGGCGTACAGTTTGTTGGTCGGCTGCAAGTTGCGCTTGCGCCTCGGCGGCCGCGGCGCGAATCTCTTCCGCGAG
>CAYVVR010000683.1:0-2221 GCA_964454655.1 uncultured Planctomycetaceae bacterium
TCGACAGCTTTACCCAACAGCGAATCGCCGTAGGCGCAAAACGCGTAGTAATCGCGAATCGCCTGCTGCTTTTCTTCGGGCTTCAGCTCGTCGATTTTCATCTTCTCGTACAAGGTCACCAATTGCGGCGGAAGTCGCTCGAGCTCCTTTTTCGAGAACTCGGGAACGCGATAGGTCTTGTCGGCGAAGCGGTCTCGCCATTCCTTGGGCACCAGCACGGGCGTGTGCGGAAAATGAAAACCCAAGTGGACGAACACCGGCTTGTCGCTCGCGGCATCTTCGCTGCCTAAGAATTCCTCGAACGCCTGTTCGATGTGCGCGTCGAGGGTGCCGTCGGAACCTTGAGGGCTTTCGCCGCCGATGACCAACAACGACAGTTGCCGAGTGTACGAACGCAGAATGTGCAATCGTTGTTCGACGTCGCGGCGTGCTTGCAGGTCGTCGTCGCTGAGAGGCTCATCGGTTCGCTCAACGTAATACTCGACGTGCGAACCGTCGGGAAAGAACCAGTGTTCTTTCGTGCCGACGACGCCTCCCTTTTTCCAGATGCCTTGCTTGAGGAAGTCGGTGATCCCGTTGCGTGCCAAGTCGCGGTCCATGTCGACGTTGACCGTGTAATGGCCCGGATCGTTCCAGGTCAGCCCCGGGCCCCACTCGTTGATGCGCACGCCGAGCTTTCCGAAACGGGCGGTCAAATACCCTTGTTCACGCAAGATTTGCGGCACCGTCGGGCGACAAATATCGGCCCGATTGTGTGCCCGGTCGAAGCCGTAGATGCCGTTATGGTGCGGATACTGCCCCGTGTGCATCGAAGCGCGCGAAGGGGCGCAACCGGGCGAGTTGCAGAAGGCGTGGGTAAACAAGACGCCCTCGGCGGCGAATCGGTCCCAATTCGGCGACTCGACATAACCGAGCGGACTTTCCGCTTTGCCCGTCACGGCGCGGTTGTAACACGCCAACGAATCGGGCCGCTGATCGTCGGTGATGATCCACAAGATGTTCGGCGGCCGTTGTGAGGGCTTCGGTTCGGCCGCAACGGCCGCGGCCGTCCACCCCAAAAGAATGACGGCGGCCCCCAGCCACAAGGCCGACCGTAAAGAACTCGATACCTTCCTCAGATGCATGACGGACTCCGAAATACGGAAAGGGGGGATACAAAGCGGTCGTCGAACGACGGGGCCTACTTCCCCGAAACGACCGGGCGGGCGGCCGCACACGTCGGCCGTCCTTTCATTATGATTCACCTTCCCGTTTCGGCGCACCGCCGAACGTGTTTTTTATATGCATTATTTCCCGTTTTGACGGATTACCAAAACAAAACGATTTCTGTTTTTGCGACCGAAACACAACGTCCCCGTCGGACGGCACCTTACCGGCGATTTCACAACGTGTTGGCGCACGCAGAGCCCCCGTCATGCCGTCGGCCTGCATGCCGCAAACAGAAACCGAATTCCCCCGGCTTTCAATACGGCTTGGTGACGCCGGGGATCGCCGACGGGTAGACGCCGTTTTCGTCCGGCAGCACCGGCGGCGTTCCGTCCCAAGCGTACCGGTCGGGCACGAGTGCCGTTTCCGACGCAATGGCGTCTTCCCACAGAATGCGTTTGCCCGAGTACGTGGCCATCCGTCCCATGATCGCCGTCATCGTGCTCAACGCCCCGTACTCGGCCTCATTGTGATCGAGGTCTTCGCGCACGGCCTTGAAAAGCACGTCGTGCTCGACCTGGTACGGATTCGCCTTGACCCAGCGGGCTTCCCACGTGTCGCCGTCGCTTTCGATTCGGCAACGAGCCTGCCCCAATTCGGCGTTTCCCTTCGTACCGGTGACGAACTCGGCGATCGAGTTCCAGCAATTGGGCGTTTGGCGGCAGTAGCTGAACATCTTCGTGCCGTCGGCGTAGGTGAATTCCACGGCGTGATGGTCGAAGATTTCGCCGTGCTCGCGTCCGTTGCGCCATTGACGCCCGCCCATACCCTGCGCTTCGACCGGATGATCCTGCATGATCCAATTGCACACATCGATGTTGTGCACGTGCTGTTCGACGATGTGGTCGCCGCACAACCAGGTGAAAAAGTACCGATTGCGGGCTTGGTATTCCATTTCGGTCATGCCCGGCTCGCGCGGCCCCAGCGCCGAGCCGGTCGGCCCGTTCCAGTAGCACCGCAGATAGACGGGCTTACCGATTGCGCCGTCGTGCAAGCGGGTAATCGTCTCTTGATA
>CAYVVR010000684.1:0-1805 GCA_964454655.1 uncultured Planctomycetaceae bacterium
ACCTCCGGGATGGCAACGGCGGTACACGGCATACCAAAACGCGACCAAAATCACGTTTCCTCCGATGTGCAGCAGGGCCTGGGTCGCTAGCCAAAGCACCGAACATACCCCGATTACCGTCAAGAACAATCGCGGATGCGACGCGACCGACTGGAGCCACGCCCAGCAAATCCCCCCGACGACACCGCCGACCAACCATGAGGCCACCACGTAGGCACCCCAAATACCGGCGACTCCGACGGTCAATCCCGTTCGCTCGCCGCGCACCGCCGAGACACTTTTCTGCACGGCATCACGAGGCGATGCCCCATCGATCAACACGAACGGGAACGCCAAAAAATATCGCGTCAGCAAGGCCGCGGCGACAAAACAGTATCCAAGGGACAATACGCCCCCGATGACAACCGCCAAAACGAATTCAGGCGGCTTGGTCGTCAAATACCAGTTGATGTCGTGCGCCCCGAGCAACCACAAGGCGGTCAAAAAGCCGACGACGGCAAAGGGCACGAAAGCCACGACCAGCGGTATCAGAATCCGCAACGCCGTCACGAACACGGCTCGCCAACGCGAAAGTGTCAATCGCAACGCGACGTATAGATCGGCAACAACGGTTTCGCGGGCATCGGTCCCCTCGCCGTCCGCGCCATCGGCAATCATGAGATAGACCAGAACCACTCCCAATTCGACGGCGAATATTGCCAACGCCAGCGCGCCGAGCAACGCTCCCAAGGCGGCCCCTACGGGACTAGCCAAGTAACCGGCGATTTGCTGATCGGCCAACACGCCTTCCGGAGAAAGAGCCACAAGCCCGCGCAGCGCCAACCCGAACAACGGCGTCAAGACGGCAATTCCCAACAGCTTCGCCGCAACATCGACGAGTCCCAAACTCCGCCAGTGACGGCGCACCGCCTGCCACATCGCTTTCCACAACGCTCCGGCCGTGCTCACAGCCTGCCGCACATCGATCATGACACTTCCTTCGGTAGCCAAAGCATTTCTTTAGAAGTCGCTCTCTCAACGGCGACAAACGACTTCCCGTCGACTTTTCCCGGCGACTCGCCAAGCTTGCACAGCCTGCGGTGCGTTGCTAGGCTAAATGCACCCCAATGAGGCAACGCTCACACGTGACGAAGCGTTCCTTCCGTCCCCCCGCTACCCGCTTCACCATCCAACTTCGGGAGCCGAACGATGGATTCGTTCATTCTCGTGCGAGCACCGGCAACTTCGGCGGGAAACAGGGCTCGGCTTCGGTTTCTGTTCGCAGCCACTTGCTTGCTGATCGCAACGACAAGCGGCCTTCTGTTCGCCTCGGAAGCTTCCACCGCCGCATACGTCACGGCCTCATCGATTCACTCGACACCGTACCCGGCTTATTTTGCGGTCGACGGCAAGGGGGATACCCGTTGGGCAAGCCGGTCATTTCAAGTCGGCGATCCGCAATGGTTGACGATCGATTTCGGCCGACCGGTCTCGATTACCGGTCTTCGCATTCATTGGGAACGGGCGTTCGCGGCTGCTTATAGCCTGCGCATTTCCGACGATGGCGCCCATTGGAATACTGTGTACGAACAACCCGACGGCCGTGGAAACATCGAAGAAATCACGTCGCTTTCCGCCCGCGGACGATTCCTGCAATTGTACTGCACAAAGCCCGGCCCCTTCGGATTGGTCTCGGTTTGGGAACTCGAATTTATGGATCCGGCGGTGCGTGCCTGTCTCGCCGAACGGCAACAAGCGATTTTGTCGGCAAAAGAAAAAGAGCTCGCCGTCTGGAAAGCCGATGCCCTTCGACGCTTGGCTTCCCA
>CAYVVR010000684.1:1815-2220 GCA_964454655.1 uncultured Planctomycetaceae bacterium
CACAAATCGTCTTCGCCGTCCGCCAGCCGGGCAAAGACGCTCACTGGTACGCCAACTTCTCCTACTATGCCGACGACGAAAATCGCCTCACATACGGTGACGGCGGTCGTCTTTGCGTTCTCGATTTGGTCACCGGACAAGTCCGTGCCTTGCTGGACGACCCCACCGGCGGTGTGCGCGACCCGTACGTGTCGTACGACGGCCGAAGCATCCTTTTTTCGTATAGGCCGGGAGGCACCGCGCATTACCACCTTTACGAGATTCGATCCGACGGCACGGGATTGCGTCAACTGACCGACGGACCATACGACGACATCGAACCGTGCCTGATGCCCGACGATACGATCGTGTTCGTCTCCAGCCGTTGCAAGCGGTGGGTCAACTGTTGGCTCACACAAGTGGCGG
>CAYVVR010000685.1:0-2204 GCA_964454655.1 uncultured Planctomycetaceae bacterium
CGTCTTCGGAGAAGGCGACGACGAACTCGAAGACGTCGTCGTCCGTCTGTTGCGAGACCGCAACCGAACCCTCGCCACCACCGAGTGGAACACAGCGGGCATGCTGGCCGAATGGCTCAAACGCGCCGACGGCGACCGAAGCGTGTACGCAGGCGGCCTCGTCTTGGCACGCCCCGACGAAGTCGAACACGCCTTGCATTTGCCGGAAATCGGCAACGATCTCGCCTCGCTTTCGACGCTGTCGGGCGCCGAACGCATGGCAACTGAGACTCGAAAATTGTTTGCCGTCGATACAGCCCTGGTCGCGGCCCCCTTCGATCCCATGCCGGGCAGCGATCGACCGCGTTCGATGGCGGTGGCCGTCGCCGGCGACGAAGGCGTGATTAGCCGCGAGGTCGCCTTGTGGGGCCACCCGGCGTATTTGACGATTGCAGCCGCCAAGCACGCCTTGAATACGTTGCGACTCCACTTGCTCGACCGTCCCTTTCCATGAGATTTCAACGGCCGGCGCGACTTTGCCCGTCGAACACTCACGCCAGGAGTTCCCCCATGTCAGCCCGTTTCGAGCCGGTACGACGATTGGCGATTGCATTTTGCGTGATCGGGCTTTCGGTGATCGCCGGGGAAGCTACCCAAGGGCAATCGCCTTCCGACGAATTCAATCGCAAGGCGGCGCAATTTTTCACCAAGGAATACACGTTTCACCCGTGGCGTGAAGAAGATCACATTGTCGACGGCGAAGACTGGTCGTTACCGCCGTGGGTAAAGGCATCGCGTTACAGCGGCATCCAAAATGTCGAAAAGAAGGTTCCCGAGACGTTTCCCGGACGGCATCAGCACGCCGTCACGATCACCTGGCGTGAAATCGAACCCGAAGAAGGGCATTTCGACTTTGCCGACGCCAAACGACGTATCCTCGAAGCGTCGCAAGGCGGCAAGTTTTCGGTAAAGATCGGCCTCCAGGCCTCGGTGTGGGAAACCCGCTATTTCCGCAGCTTGGACGATCGCACGATTGTGCGTGTCACGCCGGGAAGCGCCCCCGTGTGGATTCGTGATTACGGCGTTCCACTGATCGAAGAACGCCCGAATGCCTCCGCCCCGTTCCAAGTCGTCAACTGCGACATCTACCATCCCGAGTATCATCGGCGCTACTTGAAAGCCGTGGCGGCGTTCGGGCGCAGCGGCATCCCGCAGATGCCGGAAGTCGACATTTGCTACGTACACCTGAAGTCGGCCTCGCGAGGCGAAGAGGGGGCCGGCCCGCCGCCCGGCGATCCCAACCGTCCCCTGTTCGAAGAGCGGTTGCGTGCATGGGCCGACGCCTTCCGCGGTGTCGAATACAAGCTCTGCCTGGTGTCCCATCACGAGGAAGACCTAGCCCTGGCGATCAAGCTGGGAATGGGGCAACGGAACGGCTTCGTCGAACACTACATGCTGCACGCGCCGAATCCCGGCTTGGGCCAACTGGTCGACGACGACGGGTATCTGGTCGTCGATGAAAACCATCCGCTGATCGCCGAAAACCGCGCCTCCGGCGACGAAAACGAGGAATACCGCAACGAAGTCCGCTTCGGTCCGATCGAGACGTTTCCGCACCGGTACCACGAGTCGATGCTGCGGGTATTGCAGATGCGACGCAACTTTCTATGGGCCGAAGGAGGGCCGTGGTTGGTCAATCCGCCGCTGCTGCACTACGTCGCCTTGGAACTCGGCAAGACGGTCGATACGGCTCCCGACGCCTGGTGCTACCTGCGAGAAAGCTACGTGCGGGATCGCCGCCCCGAAACCAAGGGAAAGCCCAGGGCGATCAAGAATTTCGAACGCTGGCTGTTTCAGCGAGATGCACCCGGTGCCGTCGCTGAAGCGTGCGAGAAGGTCTCGGTTCCCGAGCAAATGTTCGAATTTCATCGCGATCACTTGTACGACTACACGGCAAGGCGGACGAACATTGAAGACGGACAACGAGAAATCCGATTCGCGCTCGACGATCGCTTCCTATCCGGGGGGCCGCATCGCGTAGCCGTCAAAGTAACCTACTTCGACCGCGACAAGGCTGTCTGGGAAGTCGTCTATCACACAGGCACACGCGGCGACACAGAAAACGTTCGCCGCATGCAATGCGGAAACTCGGGCAAGCTGCGAACGGTCACGTGGATTTTGGACAATGCGTGGTTTCCCGCCGAAGGCTACCGCGGGTGCGACCT
>CAYVVR010000686.1:0-2204 GCA_964454655.1 uncultured Planctomycetaceae bacterium
CCGTCAGCATCGCGGGCGCCCAAGCCGCCTCGATGCGAAGCCGACCGTACGGTTCGCATGTCGTGAACACGGCGTCGTCGCTGTAGAAGCGATCGGGAGTTTTTTCGCCCCCTTGTTTCACGTGAACGGCCAACGAATCGAGGCGTCGCGCGAATTCCGGATCCCATTGCGACGGGTCGTCGGGAGGGCCGTCGTCGCTCGACATCGGCACCAGGAAGAAGCTTTCCGGTTCCTCTTCGATGGCGCGCACGACGTGCGGCAACAAAACGCCTACGGCTTTTACGCCTTCGGGAAAGAGACGGGCAGGCAGCGGTTCGAAGACGCCGCATATACCCTCGGGGCCGACCAGCAACAACAAATCGGTCGTTTTCGGGACAGGCCCCGGCAACATCAGGTAGATCGGCTGGGGCGAATCGACAAAGCGGGGCGGCGGATCACAACGTGCGAAGCGGATGGGAATCGATGGTGCAGCCCATCGACCGGGTCGATTATCGTGCCCCATTGCCTTCTTCTCCGGTTGTTCCGTGCGCGGTGCCGTAGGCTTGGAACCACAATGCGAAAACGAGGATCGCCCACAGGATTCCCCCCGCTTTCACGCGCCGCCGCCGATGGGCGTCGAACAAGCGGCGCACCTCTTCCAGGTCGAAAATCGTTTCCAACGGTGATGACGTTCGGAAGACGCTTTCTTCGAATACGGGACGCAAGTCTTCCCGCAACCAGCGGTCGACGGGAATCTCGAACCCTTGCTTTTGACGATACAGGATATCCTTGGGAAGCACCTCGCGGAAGGCGTACTTGAGAATGAATTTCGTCTCGCGATTCACCTTGAAATGCGACGGGATCAGCCCGGCAAAGTCCAGCACGTAGGCATCGACCAACGGCGGACGCACTTCCAAACTCGCGGCCATGCCGGCCCGATCGACTTTCGTCAAAAAATCGTCGGGCAACAAAATCGCAATGTCGGCCGCCAGCATCCCCGCCAACAAGTCGCCGCCGGCCGCCGCGAAGCCGCGACGAAACTCGCCGATCACGCGCTCTTCGGGCCGATAGCCGTCGACGGTCCGTCGGAACTCGGCAGAAAACAGCCGACGCCGCAACCCGGGACGACACCACGACACCGTGTTTGCGTAGGCCTCGGCCGGATCGCGGGCAAGGTTTTCGAGAAACGTCTTCAAACGAAGCGGGCGAGGCAACCAATCGGCCTTCGGCCAGATCATCGAAAGCGGCGACAGCACGCCGCGCCGAAAGGCCCTCGGTAAGAGCGCGCGAATACGCCCCTCCCAAAGATCGTGTGCGTAGCGCCGATAACCGCCGAAAGCCTCGTCGCCGCCGTCTCCCGAAAGCGCCACTTTCACGTGTCGTCGTGCACTACGACATACGAGCATCGACGGCAAGGCCGAACTGTCGGCAAACGGCTCGTCGTAGTGATACACGAACCGTTCCAACAGTTCGTCGAGATCGGCGGTCAAGATTTCTTCGTGGTGCAGGCAACCGAACGATTCGGCCGTCATGCGGGCATACGGTAGCTCGCTGAATTCGGCCTCGCGAAAGCCGACCGAAAACGTCTCAATCGGATCGTGTTGCGACGCTGCGGCGACGACCACGCTCGAATCGATTCCGCCGCTAAGAAACGCGCCGACGGGCACGTCGGCAACGCGATGCGCCTGCACCGCCTCGTCGATCTCGTCGCGAACGTCCTCCGCCCATTCGTTCAGGTTCACGTTTGAATTGGGACGCGGTTCCCAACGCCAGTAACGTTCGGTTTGGGCCCGCCAAGTGTCACGGTCCAACACCAGCGTCATTCCGGCCGGTAATTTCCGCACGTCGCGAAATACCGACCGCTCGCCCACGATGCAGCCGAACGTCATGTAGTCGACGACGGCAAAAGGATCGATCGTACGATCGAGCGGCACAAGATCGGGAATCGCCTTCAGCTCCGAGGCGAACACCAGCCTCGCGTCGTCGAATGCGTAATATAGCGGTTTTTGGCCGACCGGATCGCGCGCGAGGATGAGCCGTTCCGCGACCGTATCCCAAAACGCGAAAGCGAACATTCCCCGCAGACGCGAAACCGCGGCCTCGCCCCATTGAACGAGCGCGGCAAGCAGCACCTCGGTATCGCTTTGCGTGCGAAACCGCCAGCCCGAACGTTCCAAACCCGGTCGGAGATCGCGATAGTTGTAGATCTCGCCGTTGTAAACGAG
>CAYVVR010000687.1:0-2197 GCA_964454655.1 uncultured Planctomycetaceae bacterium
GTCTTTGGTCAGCTTCCACAATTCGTGGATGGCCTGTTGCGGGAGGATTGCGTCGGGGCGTTCCTTGTAGTGGAAGGGTTCGGTCTCTTTCCACTCTTTGATTTGCGCGTGCCACTCCGAGAGGTCTTCGGGCGGCTGCACGATCTTGTTCAATTCGGCCAAGGCATATCGCAAGTCGCTGACGACGGCGATGTCGGCCGGTTTGATCTTGTTGATTTCCGACGCGTCGATGTCGATGTGGACGATCTTGGCGTGCTTGGCGAACTCGGGGACTTTGCCGGTCACCCGGTCGTCGAAGCGGGCCCCGAAGGCCAACAGCAGGTCGGCTTCGTTCACGGCATAGTTGGCGTAGATGCTGCCGTGCATGCCCAGCATGTCGAGCGACAGCGGATGATCGCCGGGAAAGCCGCCCAGGCCCATCGCCGTCATGGTGACGGGGATCTTGGTCTTTTCGACCAAGCGGAACAGTTCGTCCGACGCGCCCGCTGCGATCACCCCGCCGCCGGCGTAAATGACCGGTCGCCGGGCGTGGCGGATCGCCGCTGCGATGGCTTGGATCTTTTCGGGCGGTGCGTGGTGCTCGACGATCTTGTAGCCCGGCAAGTCCATCGGAGCGTCGTAGTCGGGAACGGCTTGGGCCAACTGTACGTTCTTGGGCAAGTCGATCCAAACCGGGCCGGGACGCCCCGTTCCCGCCACGTAAAAGGCTTCGCGGAAAACGCGGGCGATGTCGTTGACGTCGGTGACCAGGTAATGGTGCTTCGTGACGCTTCGACACACTTCGATGATCGGCGTTTCTTGGAAGGCGTCGGTCCCGATGACCGATGTGCCTACCTGGCCCGAAATGGCGATCAGCGGCACGCTGTCGAGCTTGGCGTCGGCGACGGTCGTCAATAGATTCGTCGCGCCGGGACCGCTGGTGGCCATGCACACGCCGACCTTGCCGGTTGAACGGGCATAGCCTTGTGCACCGAAACCGCAGCCCTGCTCGTGGCGGGGAAGGATCACGCGAATCTTGTCGCGAAAGCGGGTGAGGGCCTGGTGGATCGGCATGCTCGCCCCGCCGGGATACGCAAACACGGTATCCACGCCGTGGTTGACCAACGATTGGACGACGATGTCGGCTCCGCTGACTAGTTCGCCTGCGGGATGGGACCGGCTTGCAGAAGTCGTCGCTGTGCTGGACACCGATTTTGTCTCCTTGGCAGTAAAACTCGTTCAACGATCGCCCGGCAAACTCGCTCGGGCTTATGCTCCGACGGGGCTCGTAACGACGGATGACGGCATATGCCGAACTCGTCCGACCGGCGACAACCCTTGCGAGGGGGGAAAGTCGCCTATCGCGTTGACACCGTAGCCGCCTTCCCGGTTCGGCGCATACGCTCCCCGGCCTCGGACAATCCCGGAAACGATTAAGGATACCCCTCTTACCCACGTTTTTCAACGCGGCATTGCCCCACTTGTGGTGTATCCTTTACTTGTGCGAAGGAGGGGTAGAACAAAAATCGCTCGGGGATGCAGCGGGTGTGATGGTGGCGGTCGCGGTAACAACCATCACGGCGTACATCCCCGAGCTTTGGGGCTGCCATTGCGAGGAATCCGACGGGCGGTTCGGCCGTTGGGAGGGGCATCCGCAGTGGGCCGAACGCCGCCTTGGAATCTGCAATGGGCTTCTGGGATTACGTGCTCATGTTTCGTGCGAACCGGGGTCTCCAACGTCGTGGGCAAGGCAGCCGACGGCGCCGAACTATCCACGCGGTGCCGGACGACACTTTGGACGCTTTGTGTTCGAGCTGCCTTGGAAAACGGGTGGAATTACGGTAGGTGTGCCCGCTTGGGCGACGGGGTTTCGTCGATGCGCGGAAAATTCAGGGGGTGCTCGTTCGACTTCGACTAACCGTTCCCATCGTGTTGGGGGCACATGCAGGAACGATTGCTCTCTTGCCAGGTTCCGGTGTTGGGGGGTAACCAGCCTTGTCGGCGTCGAATTCGTTTGTTTTGGGGGTAGTGTGATTCGAACCGTCGCAGGATGCAAACGGATTTGTACTCGATCCGCAATTTTGGTCTATCGTGGGCGGCTCATCGAAGGCGGCTGCTCGGCGACCGAGCGTTCTCTTTGGCCTCGGCGCCCGGTCGTTCGAGGGGGGGATATGAGCCGTTTATTCGTTTCGACCGGTCGCCCGGCGTCTCTCCAAGC
>CAYVVR010000688.1:0-2194 GCA_964454655.1 uncultured Planctomycetaceae bacterium
GCCCTGCGACGCGTGAAAGGTCACGGACTCGACGAAATCGCCACGTCGTGACGAGAACTCACATAGACGACCGGAACGGCGACCGCCCCTGCAACGAACACGGTGGCGGCCACCTTCGGCGGCAAGCGGCCCTGCACCACGTGCGATCGAAGATTCTGGCCTCGAACGACGCGACCGTCGGATGCCCCGACAAGCTGCCGAGCCTCGTCGGCCCCAAGACCGTTCCCGTTCTCCGTCGCAAGACGCACACAGAGCTCGTCGCTCGCAGCCGGCGGTGCCGCATCATGCGCCCACACGCGAACCACCCTACCTGCCGATTCCTCCCACCCCTCCCCGTTTATCAACGAAACGACGGGCAATTCACAGGAAGGATCGCACGCCGTCACCGCCATCCCGTAATATCCCGGTGCGAGTCGCGCGCGAAACGATCCATCGGCTTCGACGGGAATCCGGCAACAAGTTCCGGTCGGCGACCACAACAGGACTTCCCATCGCAAGGCGAAAGTCTTCGCTTCGTTCGGAAGCTCGACACGCCCGACGGCAAAACCGTCGCGCGCGAGTCGCCAATCCGTTCCCCGGCGACCGTCGCTGAACGTGTGTTTCGCGTCGATCGCCCGGCTCGGCAAAGCGGCGGGATCGACGAGGTCCGGCGACGAGGTCATCTGCCTCGACTCGGCCGCCATCCCGTCATGGAGTCGCTGGATGATTCCCGGCCACCGATCGAAGATTCGTTTCCCGGCCAAATCAAACGAATGGGCAAACCACGCTCCGACGGCCACCGCCGCAACGGCGATCAAGAAACGGCCGAAACGCCGCAGGCGTCGCGCCCCGGCGTTTCCACGGAATCCCTTGCTACGAAACTGCGATTTGTTCATCGCCGTTTGCCGACTTTCGGCCATTATTCTTGCCGACGACCGCCGAAGGAAGACGAATCAGGGCGAGCTGGGCGAGCTATTGTCGTTCGCAGTCGCCAAGGGGATAGCAATCGCCGCTGCAACCAACCCGCCCACGACGACGACATCCGAATGGAACAACTCGCCGATCGGTCGCTGGCCGCGTGTCGTTTGGTCGCCGATAACCACCAAGACGGCCGGTTTTGCGTTCGGCGGTGCCGTCTTGTTCTTCCACGTCCGTAGGACCAACACGTAGTCGCGAACCATCAGGTGATAGCTTCCCCCGGCAAACGGTCCCAAACGGAATTGGCCGAGGTTGTTCGTCTTGCCGACGGCGACTTTCTTGGTGCCCTGGAACAACGACAAGGGCGTCTCCTTGATCGGGACGCCTTCCATGTTGACGACGACTCCCTGAAGAAAGCCGTTTTCGTCCAACTCGATGTCGCAAACCGCCGCACGTTTTCCGTCAGGATTCCGTGCCGCCAAGCGGATCGGGCTACCGGCCCGAGGCGTTGCTTGCCGTTGCGTCTCCGCCGGTGTATCTGCCGCGTAAGTGTTCCCGTTTTCCAGCGTCGGCAGTGCGATACCGCACGCGATCACGACCAACCACAATGGCACACATCTCATTTCGGTCTTCCTCGTCTTCCGATTCGTTTTCTCGATTCCGTCTCGTTCGGCCCTCGGGTGCTCGTATCGTCATCGATGCGATCACGGGCTGGAAGGCGCCCGTTCGCGGTCCTTTTGATGTTCGTAGATAGCAATCGGCACGGCCACGGCGACGGCCACGATTCCGGTAATCACCCACGGATTGTGCAGCCATTGCGCCGTCGGTCCGTCTTGTGCCAAGACGACCTTGGGATCGGCGGTCAAGAGCAACACCGCTCGCCGTGCCGAGGGCGGGGCCGTCTTCTCTTCCCACACGCGGCACTGGAAGACGCGTTTACCGACCGCCAAGCGATACATCCCGGGTTTGAGCGGTACTCGAAACACGCCGCGCCGGTCCGTCTCGACTTCGGCCATTTTCCGGTCGAGCCGAACGACGACCACAGCGGTGTTCGCGGCCGGTCGTCCCTTTTCGTCGAGGACCTGGCCGACGAGTTTTCCGTCGACGGCGATCACATCGACGACCGTCGCAGCGATGCCCGCCTGCGGATGCTGCCGGGGCTTCGCCGTCTCTGCCGCATTCGACCGAGTCGTCGCCAAGAGCACCGCCGACACCACCAAGCCCCAGGCAATCCCTCGCAGATTTCGTGCCTCCATGTCCAACTCTCCTATCGCGGGTCCGAACCTGGCCACGCTCA
>CAYVVR010000689.1:0-2189 GCA_964454655.1 uncultured Planctomycetaceae bacterium
GATTTACGTCGCAATGGCCGGCGGATGCACGCGAGAATCGCTTGGGCGGCGCTCGGGGGTTGCTTGGTACCCACGTGTTGCTGCGAACGGCCGGTTCCAAAGTGACGGAGGCCGAACGCCTTCAAATGCTGTTGCACGAGCTGGGACACTACTTGGGGGCCGTCCATGTTCGAGACGCCGACTCGCTGATGCAGCCGGTTTTGAATGAACGTCGCGCCCGCTCGAAAGAGTTCCATCTCGGTTTCGATCCGCTGAATACCCTGTTGCTCAACCTGTTGGTCGACGAAATCGTCCAACAGCAAGGGCGTCCTGAACGATTGACTGCGGCGACGGCGAACCGAGTCTTTGCGATCTTGGACGTGATCGACGCTCTTGGGCCAAAAGACGATTCGTCGGCGCGATTGCGAGGAATCGTTACGGCTTTGGCCGTCCCCCCTGCCCCGCCGGAGGTTTCTCACGCTGAACCGCAGGAACCCCAGTCGGGTGCTTCGGAAGAAACGGATCCGGAGATGCCCCGGCAAGAGCAAATCGCGACGAGGGAGTCGCCCGGCGCCGCAGCGGAGACGGCGGGAGAAGAAACGTCCCCTCCCAAGGGGCGACCTTCCGGGAGCGAACCGACGCTCGGGCAAACGGCCCCGCAAGGGCCGAGTGTCGCCGAGAAACCGACCGAAGACGGGACCGAGAGAATCTCCGTCGGGCATGCGAATGAACCGGTCATTCCGCCGAAACCCGGCATTGCGGCTTCTGCCGGGGCGGTCGTGCGGACGGTTGTCGAGCAAGCCCGAAAGACTCGGGAGGCCGCGCAGACATCGGGCGATCGGCTCGAAGGGGACGCTTGGGCCGAGTATCTCGTGCGGGAAACAGCCGGCGCGGTGCGTCGATTGCCTTCCGATCGGCGAGAGGAAGCCGTAAAGGCCTTTTTGCTGGCCCTCGGCGTGTTGTTCGACGATTCGGACGTGATGCGAAGCCAGCCTGTCGTCGGGCGTATTTGGCGCGATATTGAGACGGACGACCAACGGGCGACGCGCATTCGGTACATCGGCCGCGTGACCATTCAGGATCGCCACGATTGGGCGCAGCACTTTGCCGTGTCGGCGGCACTGACTGCCGTTTTGGGGCGAGGGATGGCCGAAACGGCTGGACGGATGAAGGAATGGCGCGACTCGGACGGCGGTTCGGGGTGGAGTTTCGCCGACCTGGGAGCCGATTTGGCGGGCATCGAATTCGCCGATCGACTGCTCACGAAACGATTGTCGCTACAGGCGGTTTCGCGGGATTTCCGATTGGATGATTTCCTACCACCGCTGACCGGACTTGAGGAGGGATTGCCTCGGGACGAGGTCGTACGGCGCTACGGTGGTATGTCGGCACCACGAATGAATCAAACCATCGAATCCCTCCGCAAAACGATCTTGGAATGCCCCGGTTTTCGGGGTGGCCCGTGAAGGAACGGAGGCTTTCTGACGCCCTCCGGATGCCAAAATGGCAGACCAGCCGTTCTTTCTTGGGGGGCAAGGCCTGTCTTGTGACGGGGTGAGCGACTTTCTTGCCGTCCGAACACGAGGCGTAAGTTATGGTGTTTTAGGAAGATAGGAAGGCGTCCGTCGCCCGTGCAAACGACGGAACCGAATGGAACGGCGTTTGCAAGCCTTCGTGGTGTCCTCTTACCACTCTGAAATTGACCCATTGCGATTGTGGAGACGTGCCGACGTTTGAGGAGCCGAACATGGATCCCCATCAACTCCGAGGTCAACGCGTCATGCGTCGGTTGCGGGAGTGCGAGGGATACCTGGAACTCGGGCTTCCGCAGAAGGCGCTGGAACGATTGGATTCGATCGGCGACGTGGGCGAATGGCGCGGCGTCATCGAGATGTTGCGAGGTCGCATCTGTTTGGTCATGGGGGATTTGCCCAAGGCGGCCGAAGCTTTTCGGGCTGCCGCCGAGCACTCGCAGGCGCCTCACGATCGCCTCGCTTGGGGATCACTCAGTCATGTCTATCGCCTGTGCGGCGAGCCGCTGTTGGCGATTCAGACGTTGGGACGCGCTCGGGGGGCGTTCGCAAAACCCTATCATGGGCCGCATGGTACCGGCTGGCCTTACACCCACGACCTCGGTACCGGCTCCGGGGATGTCGGCTCGGCATCATGACGCTTCCGGCCGCACGGTCTGGACGACGACCGGCTGATTG
>CAYVVR010000690.1:0-2177 GCA_964454655.1 uncultured Planctomycetaceae bacterium
CGCGCTTGCCGCTTCTTGTTGTCTCGTCCACCGATCGCAAGACATCCAGCGACCAGACGTGACGGAACGCTACGTTTCGTCGTTTTCCGAGGGAGACGGTTCGTCGGCAGGATCGCCGGAATTCTCGCTTTCTGTTTCGGCGTCGGTGCCGTCTTCCGACGGTTTACTTCCGCCCAAGGTCATCGAGAAAATGACGCAAACCACTCCCGCGAACAGTGCGGGCCATTGCCAGATCGAATGCCACGGACGCACGCAAGCGGCGGTGTAGGCTTCTTTCGAGATCCGCATCTGGCTGGCGACCACCGCGGCGACGTCTCCCTTGTCGAGAACGGGGGCGTGCGTATCGAGATCCTGAAGGGCCATGTCCAGCTCGGCGAAATTGTAGGCCGGCGGGTTGCCCGCGACTTCGGCGAACTTGTCTTGGAATTCTTTCGCTTCGGGATCGATGGCGTCGAGGTCGAACGTCGTGATCAGGCCATCGTCGTCGGTATCGAGGAGCTCGACCAGCTTCGGCCAGGCCGGCATGGGAACGGTGGTCGTTTCGGAACTGCCTTGCACCGTGGTGGTGATTTGCACTTGCGGCGGATAGAGGTCGCTTACGAAACCGGCCACATGCGAGCCGAGGAACCAACCGACGCCCAACATCAGGAACGAAATGAAACTCTGGGCACTGGCTCGCAGCTCTTGGGGAACTTTGGTGTCGACGTAGATGAACGACCCGACATACACGAAGCAGTAACAGAAGCCGTGGACCAGCAAGGCCAAGATGACCAGCGGGAAGTTCAACGTCGAAAAGGCCAGATAACGAATTGCCCACATACCCATGCCGATGGCCAACACACGTTCGAGACCGAATCGGGCGATAAACAAAGGCAGCGTCGCCATGACGAAGATTTCGCTGAATTGACACAGCGTCATCAACGTGGCCGGGGCGGGCCGATCCGTTTCGGCCAAAAACAAGGTCGCCTGCACGAAATACTGCACGGCTGGAATCGAAATCAGAAACGCCGAGACGACGAACAACGAGAAACTCGGGTCTTTCAGCAAACGCAACGCATTCAGGCCGAGCACGTCGCCGCCGGCCTCTTTCCCTTTAGGGGGCGTGTGCGGCAGCGTCAGGCAGTAGAGGCCCAGGGCGATTTCGATTCCCCCGGCCAGCGTGAAAAAGGTTGCGTTGGTTTCGCCGATCGCCAAGCCGACGATCCATCCCGACACGATCCAGCCGATCGTGCCGAAGACGGCGATCCACGAAAACGTGTTCGCATCGTCGATGTTCGCGAAGGTCAACGAGTTCGCGAGGGCCAACGTGGGCATGTAGCACAGCGTGCTGGCCAGCAGTAATCCGAAGAACGGCCAAAACGAGGTTTGTAGTCCGGCTGCGATCATCAGCCCGCCGCCGAGCAAGTGCAACAAACACAAGATGCGTTCGGTGGCGAACCAGCGGTCGGCCACGTAGCCGACGAACAACGGCGAGATCATGGCAGCAATCGCCGTGCATGAGAAAATCCAGCCCATCTGCGCGCCGTCCAGCCCGAGTGCTTGCGGGCCGTACGCAGCGATGGGAACCATCCAGGTCGCCCACACGAAGAACTGCAAGAACATCATCACTCGCAGTCGCAGCCGAATGAACGGGGAGGAAGCCATGCGTTACTCCTTCGCACTTGCACGAATTACTGCAGGATGACCGGCGGGTGCCGCATCGCGAGGCACGTCACGCTCCCGGCCGACCGATGCAACGTTGTTGTGGTGGGCCTACACACGGTGCCCCGATTGTAGTCGGCGCGTGCCGTCGACGAAAGCAAAGCTTGCGCAGAAATGTTGATTGTGCACAATATATTCTGTCGGCGAGGACGATTCCACCATTGCGCCTTCGCAACACGACAGCGGGTGTGGAGAAGAGCTGCGAGACGATCAAACGCAGCACAGCCGTCGTCGTGCGCACGGCGACGGCTGCGAATCGGGCCTATGATCCTGCGGTTGTTGGTGACGCGAGAGTGCCCGAACTATTCGACCGGCGGGAGAGGATGAACGACCGGAACGCCGTCTCGCGGCGGCAACGGGGCCGTGTTCGGGCGTGCCGGTGCGCGGCTGGGCGGCATCGGTGGCAGGCTTCGCGAGCCGGTCGATCGTTGGGTGCCGGTCGGCGGAAGCGGCGCGACGCGCGCTGGTGTGCTCGA
>CAYVVR010000691.1:0-2173 GCA_964454655.1 uncultured Planctomycetaceae bacterium
CGACCAAAACGACGGCCGTCGTCCGCACGTTCTTGTACGTGTCGAACGAAAACAGATCGTCCCAGGCCCGATCGGCGATCTCGGCGGCCCGCTTACGCAGGCGAGTACAAAGGTCGGCGTCGCAGTACAACGAAGCCGCCCGCATGGCGTTCGCCTTGCGCAGGTCTTGCGCCGCCCAAATCTCGGTCGGGTAGGCCAATTCGCTCTTGCGGTCCAAAAACGGTCGTTCGTGCTCGAGCATCCACCTTCCCACGTGCACCAGCGACGCCGCTGCGTAGCGGTACATGTCGTCTTTCGTGTGAAGCCGACGTTTCCAGTACAGGTAGCGGGCGATCACGTTCAGGTACATCACGTACGACCAGCGACGCTCGGCGTCGAGAAGTTCCCACGCGTCGATGTCGGCATTGGGATGGATCGTGCGGCGAATGAGCCGTTCGGCATGCTCGCGGTACGAATCGCGATGCCACCGGGCGATGATCCAGGCGTTGATCAACGTGTTGATCGAGTTGGCGGCGCCGCGGCCGGGCCCGTGGTAGTCGAGCGAGCTGGTCGCCGTCGCCAGTCCGGTAAACCCGGCATCGAGCAAAAAGAAGGGCGTTTTCGCCCCATCTTCCATGTTCATCACCCACTCGGCGGCTCGAAAGACCACGTCGTCGCCGTCTTCGGTGAACACGGCGCCGGTGGTGTAATCGTGCTCGCAGCTCGGGCCGCCTCCGTAGCCTCGCTTCTTCGCGTTGCGCTTTGAAAACGCCCGGTGCGTCGCCGTGTGTGCCGAAAGGTAATGATCCGTCATCCAAAACAGACCGCCGCAGAAGCTGGAACGGTCCTCGTTCGTGTCGTAGGTGTCGATATCGGCCACGTGCCGAATCAATACCTCGGCCGCTTCACCGAAACGAACATCGCCGGTCAGAAGGTACCGCAAATAAAACCCGTAGGCTGCATCGTATTGGTTGTTGAAATGCGAGACCAGCGGCGTTTTGCCGCGATAGTGTCGGGCTTCGTGATCGGCCGGCAAATCGCCGTCGTGGCGCCATCCGTACTCGTCGAATTCGTCGCGCAGACGATCCAACTCGTCGGCCGAATAGGTCGCTTTCTTCCAGTTGTCGAGGACGGCCGCGACGGCAGGCGGCGGCTGCTTTAACACGTCGGCGTATCGCTCACAAAACGCGAACCCCATCAGGTCGTCCCACACGCCCGCCGCACTCGGTTCTGCACTCGGAACAACCACCCGCACGGGATTCGCAACCCAATCGAGCGTCGTGTCGATCGGGTCCTCTTGCGTCGTGGTTCGCAATCGCAGCCAAAACGTGTGCGTTTTCTTTTCGCCGCCTTGCAACTCGTGCAGGTCGTCCCATTCGGCCGGAAACAAGGCATACTCGAGCGAGTCGGGCGAAATCCGCAACGCCTTGGGAAACGTTTGCCAAAACCGCGGTGCACAGAATTCGAGGGCGAACTCGTCCCACGCAACCGTCGCCACCGGCGACGCCTGCTTGCCGGTCGTCGACGTTTCCTTCCCATCGATACGCAGCGTCGTGCGATACCCTTCTTCGCGCACCGGCACACGGCCCTGCCGATTCACGTGCGTCGGATGCTTCGGATGCGGTCCGCCGCTGCCGCCCTGGAACAGCGACCAGCGGAAATCGTCTTTCGGTTCGAAGCGACGTGCGTCGGCGGAGGGCGTTTCTCGCACGACGATCGTTTGCGGGCGATTCTTGAAACGCAACCGGAAGACCAGCTCGCGGAAAACGATCGACCCGGGATCGCCCAAATCCCACAAGCCGCCCCGATGCCGTGCCCTGCCTTGGTTGTGCAGCACGACATCCAAGCGTGCCAATCCTCCGGGATAAACACGCACGCGCACCGACAACCGGAGTTTTTCCTGCACGCGACTTTGCGGATGGATCGGCGAGCACGCGAAGCAGTAATCGGATTCGAGCGACGTCTCCGAATCGACGAAAATATCGTCGGCACGAAATTCGAGCTCGTTGCCGCGATCGTCGATCAAGACGAACGTTCCTTCGGCGACCGGTAGGGCGATCGCGTCGCCGAGGGCCGTTTCGCGAACGGTCGTCGTTTCCAGGTCGAGCCGCCCGTCTTTTTCGGTGAAGTATCCGGCGACGTCGCCCGTCAGCATCGCGGGCGCCCACGCCGCCTCGATGCGAAGCCGACCGTA
>CAYVVR010000692.1:0-2171 GCA_964454655.1 uncultured Planctomycetaceae bacterium
CCGCCTTTTGCCCGGGTTTCGATCAGCATTTTGATGAGCTGATCGCCGGTCTTGTAGTTTTCGTTGGTCGGTTTGAATTGCCATTGGGTTCCGAGGGTGAAGCACGATTCCCAGGGGCCGGGCAACGGCTCGTCGGGCAAGTGTTGCTCGGGTGTGGCCATTTCGCCGCGGGTGACCAGGCATTTCGGCTGCAAGCGATGGATGTATTGCGCAAGGGCCTCTTTCTGCCCGCCGTCGAGAAAGACGACGTCGATCGGGCCGTAGTTGGTGAACAGCTCGTCGAGTTGCTTTTGGTCGTAAGCCAGTAATCCTTCGCGTTCCTTGCCCGAGGTGCCCACGCGGCGAATCGTTTCGCCGACTTGGCGCAGGTACCAGAAGTCTTCGGGCGAGAAGTAGAACCCGACCTTGATGCCGTGACGGCGGCAGGCGTCGACGTACTGCCGGACGATGTCCTTCCCGTAGGGCGTGCTCATGATGTTGAAGTCGGTGGTCTTCGTATCCCACATACAAAAACCGCTGTGGTGCTTGGTGGTGAAGACCATGTACTTCACGCCGGCCGTCTTGGCGATCGCCATCCAGTCGTCGGGATCGAAACGCTTGGGATTGAAGGTCTTGGGGAGCTCGTTGAAGAAGCGTTCGACGTAGTCGTCCGACGCACCCACCAGCGAATGGCTGATGACCGATCCCAATTGCGAGTCGATGGACCAGTGGACGAACATGCCCAAGCCCCAGTCCATGAACTCTTCCTGGCGTGTGGGATCGTTCGTCAACGGTTTGTCGTCGGCGTTCTCTTGCGCGTGAAGCGGGATGGTCGAGCAAACGAGCGACACGGCAACCGCCGCGGCGAAGGTGTGGAGCATTCTCATGGTGGGGGAACTCCTAGGATGAAGGTGCTACGTCGTTCCGGCACTTCACGGCCGGATCGTACGGGAACGACGCCATGTTTCATGGGTAGGCCGAAAGTCGTTCAACGGCTCGCGTCGGCAGTGCGCCCGACGAATTCATCGCGAGTCAGGCGTCCGTCGCCGTTGCGATCGAAGTTGCGGAAGCGCGTTTCGAGATTGCTTTGGCCCTTTAGGCCGGTCGTGTACTCGTCGAGCGTCAAGAGGCCGTCGCCGTCGGTGTCCCACCGAGCGAAGGCGCGAGCGCGTACCTCGGGCGTCACTCGGGAACGCGACGGGGAAGCCGCCTGCGACCGTTCGGCTTGTTGCCGCGTTTGGTGATCGATACACGCGGGATCGGGTTCGGTCGGCAGACTCGCTTTCCAGGCCAGCGCCATTTGGGTGAGCCGCTCGACGATGTCGGGATGATCTTCGGCGACATCGACGGCCTCGGCACGGTCTTCGGTCACGCGATGTAGTTCGACGCGTTTCGCGTCGTAGGTGAGGACCAGCTTCCAATCGCCCTCGCGAACCGCCAAGCGAGGCCACCAGTCGGGTTCGGTATCGACACCGCGCCATTCCCAGAAGATGGGCTTGGTTCGCCGGATCGGTTTACCCTCGAACGCGGGTAACAGGTTCTCGCCGTCGCCGTGGTAATCGCCCGGCAGCGTAACGCCGGCCGCGGCGCACAAGGTAGGCAACAAGTCGACTGCCGTGATGACGGTCGTGTTGTTTTGCACGCCGGCGGGCGTGTGTCCCGGCCAACGCACGATGAACGGCACACGCACGCCGCCCTCGAACAAGCTGCGCTTTCGGCCGCGCAGGCCGCCGGTGCTGCCGATGCTCGCCCACGTTCCGTAGCCGGAACCCATCTTCTTGTGTTGCGAGTCGGCGTGCGTCCACTCGGGACCGTTGTCGCTGGAGAAGATCACGATCGTCTTTTCGGTCAGCCCCAGCTCATCGAGGCAGTCGAGAACCTTGCCCACGGCGTTGTCGCCGTCGGTGATGACCGCCGAATAGACCTGCTTCTGCTCGTCGAGGTGCTTCCAGCGTTCCATCGATTCGGCGGTCGGCACGTGCGGCGTGTGGCTTTCGTGCAACCACACGTTCACGTAGAAGGGGCGATCGCGATGCTTTCGGATGAAGGCGACCGCGTTATCGGCCGTGTCGTGCAATTCGGCGGAGGGCCATTCCGCACCCCCGTTGAACACGGCGAATTCGTCGATGCCGTAGGCTTCGGGCCGCGGGGCGCCGTGCGTTTGCCGGTTCGTCAGATGCCATTTGCCGAAA
>CAYVVR010000693.1:0-2157 GCA_964454655.1 uncultured Planctomycetaceae bacterium
AACCTCCCTCGAGACGGACCGTTTCCCGACGGGAGTGTGGCGTCGAGGCGCACACGCCCCAATCCCGCCGCATGGATTCGCGACGCGAGGAAACAGTCGAAGTTACAAGTTCCCCGGGCAGAAGCGCACGCCGAACGTGCTTTCGGCCCTATCCGATATCCCCCACAAGCACCCGCTTCCGGCGGGTGAGCTGCGGACGGAGGGAGTCGAACCCTCACCCCTTGCGGGACAGGATCCTAAGTCCTGCGTGTCTGCCAGTTCCACCACGTCCGCTCAAGGTCGTCGTGCGAGACGACCCATTACGCCCTATTTTAGTCGGCGCGCATCACTCTCGCCAAGGTGGTTCGGCCCTCATTGAAGCACGCTGGCGGAACACGCTACGGTGCGAAACCGGCGCGATATTCGCGCGAGAGAAGAGCGTTTGCCTCGGGAATGTTGGAAATTCGGCCCGCTTGGGCATCCCACTCGATGACGCGGTCGAGCTTCAAGGCGATGTTGCCCAGCAGGTACGATTCCGTCAACGGACCGGCATATGAGAAGGGGCAACTCGGTTGTTCGGGGTTGCCGGATTTGATGCCGCCGATCCATTCTTCATACATCGTGCCGTAGCGTCGTAGCGACTTGGGAACGTCGGGGAACGCATCGATCGTCTTGTTGCCCGTGCCGATCGTTTCTTTCGAGCCGACGATCAGCCAACCGCCCGAAGGGGCTTCCTGACCGTTGAGCAGTTCCTTGGAAGGGGTATAGCCGCCGTCGTACCAGTAGAGCTTGAACGGCTTTCCGGTTTTCGGCACGACGAAATGGAAGCAGAGGATGCTCGCCAGGGGAAACATCTCGGTGACCGGCCCCGACCGTTTGATAACCTCCACCTTGACGGGGGCGGTCAATTCCAGCCCCCAGTACGCCGTGTGGATGGCATGCGGCGCAATGTCGCCCAACGCACCGGTTCCGAAATCCCACCATCCACGCCATACGAACGGATGGTAAACTTGGCTTTTGCGTTGCGGGCCGGGCAACTGGTAGACCGGATGATTTTCGGGCCACTTGTCTTTGAAGGGACGCATGGGGGCCGAACCGATCCACAGGTTCCAGTCCAAAGTCTCCGGGATCGGATCTTCACCTTCGGGGCGGTCGAATCCTTGCGGCCAAATCGGACGATTCGTCCAATAGTGAGCTTCGAGAACATCACCCAACACGCCGCTACGGATGATTTCTACCGTTCGCACGGTGTGTTCTTCCCCGCGGCCGGGTGTACCCATGTGCGTGACGAGGTTCTTCGCCTTGGCGGCTTCGACCATTTGCCGAGCCTCGAGCACATCGTGCGTGAGCGGCTTTTCGCAATAGCAGTGCAGCCCCATGCGCATTGCCCGAATGGAAATCGGTGCGTGCATATGGTCGGGCGTGCTCACGACAACGGCGTCCAAGGTTTTTTCTTTGTCGAGCAACTCGCGGTAGTCGCGGTACGTGTGGGCTTTCGGAAAGCGTCGTGCCGCCCCGGCCAGTCGGTTCGAGTCGACGTCGCACAAGGCGGCAATGTTTTCACCGGATACCCCTTGCAGGTTCGCGCCGCCTCGACCGCCCGCGCCGATGATGCCGATGTTCACTTTCTCGTTCGCGGCGTAGCCCCTGGCGAGCCCCGAAGGCACGATGACGATCGAGGTGGCAGCAAGGGCGGACTTCAACAAGCGACGGCGTGTTAGGCGGGAATGCATGGCGGGCCTCCTGATCGGCGGTTGACCGAAACGATGCCGCATGATCGACGTTCGACCATACGCGCGTCCTGGAACCAAAGAGGATGTCGCGACCGCACGGTGATGATCATTCGCCGAACGACGATTGTCAACTCGTTGAGTCGAGCCGATTCGATTTTCATCGCTGAAGACTATCGCCAGCCAAATGGATGGACGCCGAGGCGAGCGTTTGCGAAGCCGTGATCCGGCAACAGCGGTGTTGCGGCGTTCAATCGATGCCGACGAAATGGCTATAATCGAGTCATGACGACCTCATCAAGCGGTAAGCGATCCGACGCACGGCACCCGTCCGTCGACATCGCCGAGTTGACGGCCAAAATCAAGGCGGAAGCGATCCGGCTGGGCTTCGACGCCGTCGGCGTGTGTCGCGCCGGTCGAGCAAACACGCTCGAGGCCCTCGATGCCT
>CAYVVR010000694.1:0-2157 GCA_964454655.1 uncultured Planctomycetaceae bacterium
GGATTCTTTCTCAACACCACAACGGCTGCATCAATCGCACCGTCGCCGCAGGGGCTGGTGCCGTTGTCGCTGCGAAGCCAGATCACATCGACATCGTCGATCGTCGGTGGAGCCACCAGAAGCGGCGAGACAAACCACCGCAGCAGCGCACCGTGAAACACCACGGCCGCCACTAGGCCGGCAACCGCAAGGCCGCCGAAAATCAACCGCCTACGCCGAAAGCCTCCGGTCGGTTTGGCGGGCTGTGTTTCGACCATGGCACACTTTCTCCCGGGCCTCCGAGAGTTCAGAACCACCCGTATTCGGCAGCCGTCGTGAACAGAAAGCCTGCGCGCAATGTCGTGCGACGGCTCACCCACGATGGGATACCGCTATTGCTTCGCTATTGTAGCGTGTTCTGCGAGGGAAGAGAGACGCAGCGGAGCCCCGTGTCTTGCCGTCACCGATCCGGAACCTTGTTGGCATTGCGGGACGGACGAGGAACTGAAAGGCTGGATGACGCCTCGTCAGTCATCCCACCAGGGATCATCGTCGTCGGAATCGCCCGGCGGCTGAGGCGTCGTCGGATCACCGGCACTTCCAACGTCGCCGCAACTTCCCTCGTTGCCGCAAACGTTGATCGCCTCGACCGCGTTGGCCAAATCGTTCAGTTCGCTCAACAATGCGTTGCGAACCGCGGAAAGGCCTCCGATAATCCCGATGACCAATAGCGAAATGAGAAGAATCCACTCGAAACTCAAGAACCCGCGACGGGCGCGTTTTTTCTTGCTGGAAAACACGACTCGGCTCATGGTTGTCGCTCCTAGTGCGAAGTATCCCGGTCCGGCTGACGCCGACTCGGAAACGGCGGTTCGCCGTCGCGTCGAGTAGATGCATGCCGCGTGCCAAACATGCTGCCGAGCCGCGCTTCGTTGAAAATAGGGCCGGTGGCAACGATGGTAGCAATCGTCCGGCGGCGCCGCGTCCGGCGGTGTTGCCAAGCGTCCACATCGCCCTCGGCGCGATGTTTACAAACAGCAACACCATGGCCCCGGCTGCGTTTCAGAACTGAAACAGACGGGCAAAGCATGCCCACAAGACAAAAACGGCCCACGCGTTGCGATAAGAAAACTAGACGAGACTGCGTTTCCGGCGTCGGTACCAAACGCAGGCACAGGCTACGAAGACCATCCCGAATCCTGCCGTCCACGTTTCGGGTTCCGGCACAATGTCCCCGGTGCCGTCGGCGTCGTGAGAAAAAGGCGCGAACTTATATTTTGCGTGATTGCCCGCCATCACATGATTGTAGAGATCGAAATGTACCCGGACGCCGTGGGCAGAACTGCCGTCCGAAAAACGCACACTCACGTCATAGACATTGATTTGGGCGGCATTCGCTTTGAACGACGTCGGGAAACTGCCGGTAAAATCGCCCAGCGGCGAATCGCCCGGCTCGGTGAAGTCCCCCAACCCGAACTCTTGCCAAACGATCCCCGGGCCGTACTCACCGTGGGAGGGGAGTCGGCTTCCGTCACCCAAGGTCGGGACCGTGTTTTCCGTCCCGGCTTGCAGCCAAACCGGCGTTTGGGGAAGGGAAGCATCGGTCACGCCCAGGTATTCACCATCGCCGCCTACCAAGGTCGGCACGAGCTCGACAGAGATGTCGCGATCGGCGGTGCGGTATTCGGCACCATACGCGACGGCCAGCTTGACATCTTCAATCGTCCCCTTGGCCGCCACATCGCCGATTGCCCACAGTCGAAACGGACTGTCCTGCGGAGGAACCGGCCGGTTGCAAATACCACGACTCAGAAGCGGAATCGTACGTTCCACCTTCCAGATAGAGCTGAAGTATCGGCTCTCCGCGTGCGGGAACGCTCGTCCACGCCGCGACGGTCACCACCAACGCCAGCCGCAAACTCACCCGACGCATCATCGTTCCCATCCTCACCAAAGCCACAAGTCGCTTTCCCAGCCTCCGCGGCAGTTGTAACGGTAACCATCGCTTTCACCCCAATCAACCACCTATTTTAGGGAATTTCCCCTAATTTACACCTGCTGCCGGCAACGGTTCCCAACGCGCATCCTTGACAACCGGGCCAAACGATTTATCCTGAAGGACGATCACCGATTCGGCGACATCATCCGTTGCCGCCTCTTCTGTTGCTCCCATTTTTG
>CAYVVR010000695.1:0-2156 GCA_964454655.1 uncultured Planctomycetaceae bacterium
TCCAAGCCCCCGGCCATGGGGCCGATGTCGAAAACCGCCTGACCGAGGTCGCCGCCGACGTGCTACAGTTTGCTTGGGACGTCGAAGAAAAAATGGGCCTGCTGGCCAATCCCTAGCTAATCTCGACGCCACCTGAAAAACACATCCAACCATTGCAACCCGTTCATAGGGTGAACGGAATGACGACGCTCGACACCGAACAAGAACGCGATACCCATACCGAAAACGACGTTGCTTCGAAGCGACCTGCGGTCGATATTCCGAACGACGTACCGATCACCGTCATTCGCCCGACGCACGGCTGGCGGGCGCTCGATTTGCGCGAACTCTGGCGGTTTCGGGAACTGGCCTTCATCCTCACCTGGCGTCAGATCAGTATCCGCTACAAGCAAACCTTTCTCGGCGCCGGATGGGCGATCATCCAGCCGCTGATGACCACGGGCATCTTTTCGGCCCTCTTCGGCCTGTTGATGGGACGCGGCAACGAACCGTCCGTCGGCGAGATTCCCTACGTCGTTTCCACTTTCTGCGCCATGCTGCCTTGGCAGTTGTTCGCCTCCTCGCTGAATCAGTCCGGCAACAGCCTGGTGCAGAACCGCGCGATGATCCAGAAAATCTATTTCCCACGACTGATTCTGCCGTTGTCGAGCACGCTGGCCTGCCTGGTCGACTTCGCCATCGCCTTCGTCGCCTTGCTTTTGATGATGCTCTATTACGGCATCGTCCCGACGTGGGCGATCGTCACCCTCCCGGCGTTCATCCTGATGGCTGTCATTGCCTCGCTGGCGGTCAGCCTGTGGCTTTCGGCGATGGCGGCTATCTACCGCGATTTCAAGTACGTACTGCCGTTTATCGTTCAAATCGGGATGTTCGTCAGCCCGGTCGTTTACAGCATGGATTCCATTCGCCACAAGCTGCCCGACTGGGCCGTCACCCTGTATGGTCTGAACCCGATGGCCGGCGTCATCGAGGGCTTTCGTTGGGCCATCCTGGGAACGGCTTCTCCGCCGCCGGTGCACCTGCTGGCGGCCTCGTCGGCGGCCACGCTGGCGATCCTAACCGGCGGTGCCTTCTACTTCCGGCGAATGGAACGCCTCTTCGCCGACGTCATCTGACCGCCGTACAATCGATATACTTCGCCCTTGTTGACGCTTCCCCCACCAGAGATGTGACAAAACACGTCCACCTCGCCGAGCACGCCGCCTAGGGCGGGGTACAATAACAGGTAAACCACCTACTCATTGCCATTGTCCATGTCCAACGACATTGCGATCCGCGTCGAAAACCTAGGCAAGATGTTTCGCCTAGGCGAGTTGGAGCGTTACACGACCCTTCGCGACACGCTCCAACGGTCGGTCACCCGAGGAGTCCGGAGGCTATTCGGAAAGTCCGGTCGTAACGGTTCGACCGACGATAACGGCTCCTCGCGACGCGAAAAAAACACGATCTGGGCCCTCAAAGACGTCTCGTTCGAGGTCAAGCACGGCGAGGTCCTCGGGATCATCGGCCGAAACGGGGCCGGCAAGTCGACCTTGCTCAAGATCCTCAGCCGGATCACCGAACCGACCACCGGCTACGCCGAGATTCGCGGTCGCGTGGGCAGCTTGCTCGAAGTCGGCACGGGCTTCCATCCCGAACTGACCGGCCGCGAGAACGTGTACCTGAACGGCTCGATCCTGGGCATGTCCCAGCGGGAAATCCGCAAGAAGTTCGACGACATCGTTTCGTTCGCCGGGGTAGAGAAATTCATCGACACGCCCGTCAAGCGTTATTCCAGCGGGATGCAGGTCCGGCTTGCCTTCGCCGTCGCCGCCCACCTCGATCCCGAAATCCTCATCATCGACGAAGTCTTGGCCGTCGGCGACGCCGAATTCCAGAAACGCTGCCTCGGCAAGATGGACGAAGTCGCCCACTCCGGCCGCACCATCCTCTTCGTAAGCCATAACATGGCGGCGGTGGAGAATCTTTGCACTGCCACCATCTTTTTACACGAAGGCGAATTGCTTTCGCACGACACCACAGAAACTGTCGTCACTCAATACCTGAACATGACTTCGGGGGCTGCAGAAGCACATTATCAGATCCCCTCTCCCAATTACCTTCGCGCGATAACAATTCGCGATTGCAACGATCTTCCTCGCACACACTTTAAAACC
>CAYVVR010000696.1:0-688 GCA_964454655.1 uncultured Planctomycetaceae bacterium
CGGGCGATTGAACATCACCGTGGTCTTCGATCGACGCCAAACCGAACGCGCGCGGCTGGTGCGGCTACAAGCCGGAGGCGTCTTTGTACCGGATCGTCCGACGGCTAGTGCCCAATCGTACGAATTGGCCGTTCGCGCGATGTCGGGGCGGACCGAGTCGGGCACGTCGGATCGGCCGGTCATCGTTTTGCGTCCCGACGAGCGTCCCGAACGCCTTCATTGGGCCGTCGCGCACGAACTCGGCGAGAGCCGCGTCTGGCGCGTGTTCGCCCGACTGCAAACCGACATACGCGACGTCACGCCCCGCCTGCGGGAAACGACGGCCAATCGGCTCGCCGGCGCCATTCTGCTTCCTCGGCGATGGTTTTTCGACGACGCCGTCGGTTGCGATTGGAACTTGCCCTCGCTAAAGCGTCGTTACACGACGGCCAGTCACGAGCTGATCGCCCGCCGCATGCTCGATCATCCGTCGGCGAAGATCGTCACGATCGTCGATCAAGGGCGAATTACCTTTCGACGGAGCAACGGCGGTCGGGTTCCGCGCACGCTGCTTGCGGCGGAGCGCACTTGCCTAGAGACGGCTCATCGAACGGCGAGGCCAAGCGTTCACGACGGCGACCGTTTGCGGGTCGTCGCATGGCCGATTCATGACCCCGGCTGGAAGCGTGAAATCGTGCTGACCCGGCCC
>CAYVVR010000696.1:698-2151 GCA_964454655.1 uncultured Planctomycetaceae bacterium
CGACTTGCGATAGACGTAACCGGCGCCGCGTTTGTCGAAACCGCTTCGCATCAACATCCGTCCGACATACTCGTTCGTGCGATCGACGACCGCTTCTACACTCGAAGGTCGGCCTTCGCGTTCGAATCGTTCGCGAAGCTGCGTTAGCACGTCGGCCAAAAGGAGCGTTCCGTAGCCGCGGTTGCGTTTCGCCGTCACCACACGCATATCCAAGATTCCCGTTCGCAGCGCGCGGCAATGATCGCACTCGATTTCGTGGAGCATCAAGCCGGCCACGGGCTTCTTGGTTGCGGTATCGTACAAGCGGAATCGCACTCGGCGAAACTGGGCTTCGCAAGCGGCTTCAAATCGCGTCCTGGGCGCGGGATCGATTTCTTGCTTCAGTTCGACCGTCGCTCGTAAGCCCACCAGGCGAGGATCGACCGGCCGAGTGTACGATGCCAACTCGCATCGGTACACGTCGACGGTTCGCTCGACGGTGTATCCGGCCGTCTCGAAGGCCTCGCGTGCGACGCGATCGTCTTCGGCGATGCCGGGCATCAAGCAACCGCCGTAAAGCCCGGCATAAAACGGATGATGCGGCGTGACCGTGCCGCCTTTGATCTCTTTGGCTCCCCGATCCGCGAGGTATTTTTCACACGCTTCGAGCAACGCAATCGCGGTTTCGCCGATCGGTTCGTCGGGCAAGATTCGAATCATGCACACGACGCCCACATCGCCGGCGAGCTCGTTTCCCGATTCGTCGGGCGGAAAACCGGCGTGCGCGAAGCCGACGGGCGTGCGATCGCGCTCCGCGATGATTAGTCCGGCCGGATCGAAGAAGAGATGGCCGAACACCAACCGCTCGAGCATCACAGGCGACGTCCCGCAATCGACGTCGGCCAAATCACGAGTCGACTCGCGCCAAATACGCGTAAGATGCGGCGGGTCGGTGTTCCGAAACGTTCGAAGACTCAGCGACATCGAAACTCGATCGTCGAGGATGTTCATGGTGTGCAGCCGCCGCCCGAAGCCGATTTCGATCGACGACTCTCTCTATTTTAGAGCCGACTCCGTCGGCGACCAAGGACGCCCGACGGCGCAAACGCAACTGCTTTTCTTTTCAATCACACGACAACCTTAGCGCAACGAGAGAACAGCTTCTTTGCCGTGTTTCCACAAAACGAGCAAGTCGCGGCGCATAAGAGCGGCATAAACGACGACGCCGACAAACACCTCGATCAGCAACCACAATTCAGGCCCAAACGTCACGAACTGTGGCACGGCAAATTTTACGATGAGAACGACGCCGCCCATCACGACCGACGCGCCCACCGGCCGCGCGCATTCGCGCACGAGATCGCCGATGGACATTTCGACCGTTCGCAGCGCCCACCACAAATACGGCGGAAAGATCACCACCGCCAAGGTAATCGTGTAGGCAAGAGCCATCCTCACGCCCGCCCCCTCGTGC
>CAYVVR010000697.1:0-2150 GCA_964454655.1 uncultured Planctomycetaceae bacterium
GTAGCGGTGCGACCACGACGGCGGGTCAGGGAAGATCGTTTCGTCGTGGCTGGGGCGGTGAAAAATCAGGGAGGATCCACCATGCGAGCGGGTTGCAAGACAGCCGCAGATCGAACGCGTCTGATGGGCGGCGTGTTGGTGGCGGTATGTTTGACGCTTGGTTGCGCAAGCGGACGGTATGCCGAATTGCGCAGCGTGCCGCGCGATCCTCTTTCGTCGCAAGTCGGTTTGGCGTGGTGGCATCGGCCGATGCCCAGCGATCGAACGATGCAGTTCTTGCGACGTTACGATCTGGTAGAAGATCTCGACGGTTCGCCCGAGGCGTTGCTGGAAAAGGTGCGGGCGACGATCGAAGTCGATCCATCCCCCGAAAAGGTCTACGCATATGCCGAGTTGAGCCACTGGGCCGCCAAACAGGTCGAGAAGTCGGATCCCAAGAGGGCGCTCGACTTGTACGGCGGTGCCGTATTGTACGCTTACCGGTATCTGTTCGACGACTCGCTGGCGAAGTGGCGGAACCCGTACGATCCCCAGTTTCGCGGTGCTTGCGACTTGTACAATGCCGCGCTCGAGTCGGGGTTGCGAATCGTTTGTCGCGATTCGGGCTTGAAGCCGGGGTATTCCTACCAGGTGGAAACGGCGGGCGGAAAGTGGGACATCGTCTGCACGATCAGCTCGTCGCAGTGGGATGTGCGCGACTTCGGCCACTTCGAATTCGTTTCCGATTACGAGATCAAGGGGCTTCGCAATCACTACGTAAACTACGGGCTCGGGGTTCCGTTGATCGCCGTTCGGGACGAATACGAAGCCCAACCCAAGGTGGCGAAGTACTATCCGCCCGATTTGAGCTTTCCGGTTACCGCGTTCTTACGACCAGGAGACGTGGGCACGGGCCGCCATTCGGCAAGTCGCCTACCCGGCGCCACGCACCGGGCGGTGGTCGAACTGTACGATCCGATCGTCCGAAACGATCTCGAATTGGCAGGTCGCCGCGTGCCGTTGCAAAGCGACTTGACCACGCCGTTGGCCTATTTCCTTTCGAAGCCCGAACTGGGGGCTTTGGCGACGGTCGGTCTCTTGCGGCCGGACGTGATGTTCCTGGAGCGTCCTACCGGCGATGAGTCGATCATGGGGTTGTACATGGTGCAGCCGTATCAGCCGGGCAAGATTCCCGTCATCATGGTCCACGGGTTGTGGTCCAGCCCGATGACGTGGATGCAAATGTTCAACGACCTGCGGGCGGATCCCAAGATTCGGCAAAACTACCAGTTCTGGTTCTATCTGTACCCGACCGCCGAACCGTTCTGGGTGACGGCTGCCAAGTTCCGTAAAGATCTGCAAGAGCTGCGAGAGACGGTCGATCCGCAGCATCGTGAGCCCACCTTGGATCGCATCGTCTTGGTCGGTCACAGCATGGGTGGGCTGGTTTCGCGACTCCAGACGATCGACAGCGGAAACGACTTCTGGCAACTGGTCAGCGATCGGCCCATCGACGAATTGAAGCTCGATCCCGAGACTCGCAAGGAATTGGAAGAGACGTTCTTCTTCCAAGCGAACCCGTCGATTCGGCGTGTCATCACGATCGGCACCCCGCACCGGGGGAGCGAGTTCTCGAACGAAACGACGCAATGGTTGGCTTCGTGGTTGATTCGATTGCCCAAGAAGCTGATTCAAACGCAACAGCGATTGTTCCGAGAAAACAAAGATCTGTTGAAGCCCGACAGCTTGCTGGAAATCACCGACAGCATCGAATCGTTGTCGCCGAAATGTCCTGCGTTCGATGTGATCTTGGCGGGCCACAAGGCGCCCTGGGTGGTGTACCACAACATCATCGGGGTGTTGCCGCAAGACAAGTGGATCGGGCGAATCGCCGGAGAAGGGGACGGCGTCGTTCAATATGCCAGCGCGCACGTCGACGATGCCGCGTCGGAGCTGGTCGTGCCCGCCGACCACGTGGCCGTGCATGCGCATCCGCTGGCGATCTTGGAGGTGCGCCGGATTCTCTTGGAACATCTTCAGCAAACTCGAATGCCCGACGGCGCGCCGGGAGTCGTTCAGCCTGCGGGTTATCCGGGGGTGACCCGTTCGAACGGCCGACGTCCGAACGATTCCGGCGAAGCGGCGAACGGAAACAGCACGGTCTCGTGGAC
>CAYVVR010000698.1:0-2148 GCA_964454655.1 uncultured Planctomycetaceae bacterium
AAGTATGGCCTTTGGACGATTCTCCATGCACGTCGCTGGGGCCGTTCGAAGATGGCGATTCGGCTCATGAATCCCGCGTTTCGCAAAACGTACGGCTTGGTGCTCGAAGAAGAAACCAACGCCGTCATCGACGCCTCGGGCTTCGCTTTCGGCGATCAGCATGGGCCGCGTCCCACCGAAGCGATGCTGGAAAACTGCCGCCGATGGAAAAAGCAGGGCAAGAAAATCGTCTTGCTTCCGCAGGCATTCGGCCCGTTCTCGACGCCAACGATTTGCAAAGCCTTCCGAGCCACCCTGGAATTATGCGACTTGGTTTTCGCGAGGGAAGAAACGTCGTACCGGCACGTCGTCGACGTGTGCGGCGATCTTCCCAACCTTCGAAAAGCGCCTGATTTTACTATCCTCGTCAACGCGGACGAGTCGACAGCCGAGAGCGTTGCCGACGATGTCGCCTTCATTGTGCCGAATATGCGAATGCTCGACAAAACGGAATCGAACGTCGCTCGCCGTTATGTTCCGTTCCTGGGCGGCGTTATCGAAGTCCTAAACGCACTCGGCCTTCGTCCGATCGTTTTGCTGCATACGCCCGAAGACTCCGCACTTTTGCCTGAACTCAGGAAAACGGTGGAGCAGGCCTTCGACGTAGTCCAAGAAACTTGCCCCCTTCGCCTAAAAGGCCTGCTCGGACGTGCCCGGCTTGTTGTCAGCTCCCGGTTTCACGCCCTCGTCGGTGCCCTGTCGCAAGGTGTTCCCACATTGGCCTGCGGCTGGAGCCACAAATACGAAGAGCTGATGACCGAGTTCGACTGCCCGGAAGGGCTGTTGACCGTCGACGATCTTCCGCAGCTCAAAGCAAAATTACGACCGTTCGTTGATACTAATACACGCCGCGAAATCTCTGCCCGCATTCAGGCCGCCGGCCGGCGACTCCGAAAGCAAGTCAATGCGATGTGGAAGGCGGTCGACGAAGTCCTAGGATATGATCGAGCAGGATGACCGCTCGGAAAACTGTTCTTTTCGTCCAATTCACCGCCGAGCCGAGCGGGTCGCCGATCAGCGGCTTGATCGTGGTCGATTCCCTTCGCAAGCAGGGATTTGCGGTGCATACCGTTTTCGCCCACGACCGTGCCTTGGCCGATGAATATCGCGAACGGTCTGAGTCGGTGACCACGATTCCGCATGGTCAATGGCTCGGCGGCGGGGCGTTTCACCGCGGCCTGCGAAAACTTTGGCGAGATCAGCGTGCCTCCCGACGGTTTGAACGACTGCTGCGTGAACTACGACCGACGCTCGTGTACATCAACAACCTGACGGGCATGTCGGCCGCGATTGCCGCACGATGTGTTGGGATCCCTTGCATTTGGCATATTCGCGAGCTGTTCGCCGACGACGGCGGCGAGATGCATCCGCCCCCATTTCTCGGAAAGGGGTACGTCCGTCGGATGATCGCCCGCTGTGCCGATCATGTCGTGGTCGTCTCGCGAGCGGTGCGAGATAACGTGCTCGGTGCCGACTGGCCTCACCAAGATCATGTCACCATCCTTCCCAACGCCGTCGATCGACGTTTTTTCGACGAATCGCGGTCGCGAGAGGCAGCCAGGCGTCTATTGCAACTTCCTCTCGACACGCCGATCGTCGGTGTGCCCGGGACATTGCGTCCCGTCAAAGGCCACGAGTTTTTTTTGCACGCCGCGAAGGTCGTCCATCAATTCAAGCCGCACGTGCAATTCGCCGTTACCGGCGACGGTCCCGAGCCGTACCGTGCCCATTTGGACGCCTTGGCCGCCAAGTACCGGATCGCCGACCACGTCCATTTCCTCGGTACGGTCAACGACATGCCGGCGTTTTACCGGGCTTGCGACGTCGTCTGCGTTCCGTCACGAGCAGAACCGTTTGGACGTACTCCCGTGGAGGCCATGGCGGTCGGTACGCCGGTCGTGGCTAGCAAGGTCGGCGGACTGCGAGAGACGATCCGTCCCGGCCGGACGGGCTTGCTGGTGCATTTCGGCGAATACAATCGGCTTGCCCAAGCCATCATGCTTTTGCTCGATCGAGACGAAGTTCGCAAGCGGTTGACCTCCGCCGCCAAACAGGAAGCCGAACGGCGTTATACGTTCGAGGGATATCATCGCGCGATGAGCGCAATTG
>CAYVVR010000699.1:0-2144 GCA_964454655.1 uncultured Planctomycetaceae bacterium
CGACACGCCGCCGCGTGCCGACGTGATGGTACAGCGGCTGGCCGTGCCCGCCGGCTTGCGACGCGGGCATCCCTTCGATTTGCGCGTGATCTTGGAGAACAATTCGCCCGAGGGAAAGCCCCTGCCCGGGCGGTTGCTGATTCGGCAACGGACCGAAGGCGAGCCGGTCGTGTTGGTCGACCAACACGTCGAAGTCGCACCCGGCAAGCAGGTGTTTACGATTCGGCGGCAGTTCGACGATCCGGGGTTTTATTCGTTCGATGCCGTGTTCGTGCCCGACGATCCCGAAAGCGACGCCTTGCCGCAGAACAACCGTGCGACGGGGTTTGCGCTGGTCCGCGGTCGCGGTCGCGTGTTGGTGATCGAAGACGCCTTGGCCGTCGGGCGTGCCGAACGTTTCGTCGAAGCCGTGCGGGCGATGAACGTCGACGTGGTCGTTCGGCCGTCCGATCGGGCGTTCACCTCGGCGGCGGAACTGGCCGGTTTCGATGCGGTCGTCCTTTGCGACGTACCGCGCGAAGCCCTTACCGACAAGCAGGTGGCCGCCTTGGTGCAAAACACGCAACAGGGCGGATCGGGCCTGATCATGCTGGGCGGTCCGAATTCGTTCGGGGCGGGCGGATGGGCCAACACCGAACTCGAAAAGGCCATGCCCGTCGATTTCCAGATCGACAACCTCGAAGTCGTTCCCCGCGGTGCGCTGGCGATGGTCATGCACGCTTCGGAATTGGCCAACGGAAACTACTGGCAGGTACGGATCGGCCAGGAAGCCATTCGGACGCTGGGACCGCGCGACTACTGCGGGGTGATTCAATACGATACGGCGGGAACGTCGTGGTTGTGGAAGGGCGGCATGCTCGAGGTCGGTCCGCGGCGCCGCCAGATGCTCGCCATGGTCGGGCGAATGATCCCCGGCGACATGCCCGAATTCGATCCCGGGTTGAAACTGGCGGCGCAGGGATTCGCTTCGTTGCCCGATGCCGCGATCAAGCACATGATCGTCATCAGCGACGGCGATCCTTCGCCGCCGACGGCCGCGGCGATCGATGCGCTCGTCCGGCAGAACGTCACGGTTTCGACGGTGGCGGTGGGTACGCACGGTGCGGCGGGCAGTCGCGTGCTGCAACGTCTTGCCGCACAAACCGGCGGAAAATACTACGCCGTCTCGAGCGCCTCGGCTTTGGTCCGTATCTACCAACGCGAAGCGCGACGCGTCGCGATGCCTTTGGTGTACGAACAACCGACGCCGTTCGCCGTCGATCGGACCGGCACACATGAAATCCTTTCGGGCGTGCGCATGCCGTTTTGTTCCATCACAGGATACGTGATGACGCGGTTGAAGGCCAATCCGCTGGTCGAAGCGCCCCTTGTCGCCACGCAGCCGGGGAACCGCGAAAACGCGACGATTCTCGCGACCTGGCAGTACGGCTTGGGGCGATCGGTGGCCTTCACGACCGACATCGGTACGCGCTGGCTCGATCCCAACCGCTCGTGGGCCGACTACGACAAGTTCTTCGGCCAGATGGTCACATGGGCGATGCGGCCGACGAACGACACCGGAAACTACACCGTGAACACGACCGTCGACGGCCGAACGCTGCACGTGACCGTCGACGCCTTGGACGAAGAAAACCGGTACATCAACTTTGCCGAGATGGTCGGATCGGTCGTGTCGCCCGACCTCGAAGCGACGTCGTTGGTCCTCAAACAGACGGCGCCCGGACGCTACGAGGGTGAAGTTCCCTTGGGCGGGGCGGGCGACTACCTGTTGACGATCTTGCCCGGCGCCGAAACCGCTCCGCTGAACGTCGGCATTACCTTGCCGTATTCCGAGGAATATCGCTACCGACCGGCGAACGAACCGCTGTTGGAACATCTGGCCGGGCTGACGCCCAAGGGAGGATCGCCCGGCGTCTTGCAACGCGTCGATCCGGCGTTCTCGCAGCTCAAACAGGCCGAGGCGACGGCGGTCGATCACTTCCGCCACGATTTGCCCAAGGCCCGCAGCCGACAACCCGTTTGGCATTGGTTGCTGTTGGCCGCGGCGTGGCTGTTGCTGGCCGACGTGTTCATCCGACGCGTGCAGGTCGATCCGATCGCGGGCGTGCGCAAGCTCGTTCGTTTCGTGCGGGGACGTCTCGGCG
>CAYVVR010000700.1:0-1248 GCA_964454655.1 uncultured Planctomycetaceae bacterium
GCGCGAAGGAATGACCGAGCTGGCGAAACAGCCGAACGTGGCGTGCAAGATTTCCGGGCTTTTGGCTCGTATGCCCAAGAACGAGTGGCAAATCGAGCACTTGGCGCCGATTGTCGAGTTTTGTCTGAATGCGTTCGGCCCCGATCGCGTGATGTTCGCCGGAAACTGGCCGGTGTGCACACGCGGCGGCTCGCTGAGTCGGTGGGTGGAAGCGGTGCGGACGATTACCGCCTCGCGCTCTATCGATCAACGGCGGAAGTTATTTTCCGAGAACGCACGACGTATCTATCGGCTCGATTGACACCCTTGCCGAAAAGATGCCCTACGTCGCGTTGACGGTGAGGTGTACCGGTTACGCGTCGGCCGTGCCGGTGGGATCTTCGATCCAACGTGCGTAGCATCGCACACACAGAAAAAAGGACATGCGTCGATAGACTTGGTCCATCGCCTCGGTCGGCGAAAGGTTTTCGAGGTCTGCCAAAACGTCTTGAAAAGACTGGTCGAGATCGGTCTTGCCGCCGTGTTCGTCGAGTCGCGGCGGAGACGGATCGGACAACGCCTCGATCGTGATCTGGTACAGATTGCCGCTGCCGGGAGACAACTCTTTGCCGCATCGTCGGCAGGCGACGGGCAGTTCGACGGTATCGTCCGACATGGATCGAGCCCCGATGTTGAGAGAAGAGAGTCGGTTCACCGCCTGCCGATTATTGCAGATTCTTCGACTCGAAGAAACGATCGTGCGTTTGCTCGTGTCGCGCTCACGCCGCCGTGCGATCAGTTCGACGTTCGGTGGGGGAGGCGGTCGGCTGGTCTTGAGGAGCACGCGCATATTGTGCGTCGGCGTAGCGAGCGATGGCGGCGGCCAAGCGAGCGAGCCAGCCCGTCGCCCATAGGTGTTCGGCCGTCAACACGCTCGCAAGCGGGTACAAGTGCAACCAAAGACGCCGAAAAGCCGTATGCAGGTGATAGTCGATCTGATAGGGGGTGACGACAAAGACGAACAAGACGGCTCCGGCGACGACAAGCCACGTGACCTGCAACACACGTGTTGCCGAAGACGGCGCTTCATTTCGCCGAAGCAAGAACACCGCTACAGCGACGGGCCAAAAACATCCCCACGCCATGTGAACCCAATCGGCCATTGCGAATTTCAAAACGTGAAGAGGTCGATCGCCCAGCAAAATCAACCATGCTGGATCGAGTGCCCGGCCGTACGACCGATAGTACGGTGAACGCGCCATGCCGGAG
>CAYVVR010000700.1:1258-2140 GCA_964454655.1 uncultured Planctomycetaceae bacterium
ACCGACAGCAAAAGAGCGCCGCCGACGACGAGAAAACACGGCAGAACGGGGAACGACGCGGCAAATAAACCGCGAATCGCCGTTACCGATCGGGAACGATGTTTCCACACGAAGCCGAGGCCTGCCGCCAAGACCGAGGCGCCGAACCAAAGCACGGCGTCTTGTTTGGTCAACAGGGCCATTGCTAGGAAAAATCCGGCCAGAAGCGATCGGCCGGTCGCGTTCGACGTGGCCACCAGCCGCGGGCCGGTCCACGATTCCCAGGCCACCAACAGCCCGGCCGTCACAAAGCCGGCCATGGGAAGGTCGGCCGACCCGGAAAGTCCCGCGCCTTCGGTAATGCCGTGGACGATCGGCGTTGCAAGGAACGCGATCGCCCACCACAAACCGAATCGCTCACCCCATCGGGCGACGGTTCGGCGGATCAAGCCCGTCGTCGCCAAGGCGAACGCGGCAAACAACAGCGGAATGCCGGTGTCGGACCACGAATGCGGAGCAAGCCGGTTACGCACGAAAAAGATGGGCGCTTCCAGCAATGGAACCGCGAACGGATAGCGAGCCTGAAAGTGAGCCGCGTAGATGTCTGAGAAATACTCGCCGCGCACCGATTCTCCGGCTGCGAGCAGTTTCGCTTTCAGGCCGTAGATGGCTTTCGCGTCGTAGCCCGCCAAATCGAGATGGGCTCCCGACGTCAACATGAGGACGGTCAGACCGACCAAGAGGACGCACGCCGTGGGCGATGTGTTCCAGGCCCGCCCGATTTGACTTCGGAATGCATGCCGGTGTTTCGCAAGGCGGACGATCCCGTAAGCGGCCGCTGCCGATGTTGCCGTCAAGAGACACCACCACGCCACCGGGGTGAGGCGTCCTGCGATTGCCAAC
>CAYVVR010000701.1:0-2126 GCA_964454655.1 uncultured Planctomycetaceae bacterium
TCTCGAGACCTTGGGACGCGTGCAGGCGGTCGTCCTCGACAAGACGGGCACGTTGACGCAGGCCAAGCTGCGATTGGCCGAGGTCGTCGCCTTCGACGACGTCGACGAGTCGGATGTGTTGACCACGGCGGCGGCGGTCGAATCGCACTCCGAACATCCGATTGCGCAGGTCGTCGTCGAGGCGGCCGAGAACGTGTCGCTTCCCCCTGCCGAATCGTTCGAGGCCTTGCCCGGCTTGGGGGCGAAAGGTGTCGTCGAAGGCAAACCCGTGTGGGTGGGGAATCGTCGGCTCGTCGAACAAAGCGGTGCCGCGTGGAACGACGCCGTTGCGCGGGCGGTGCAACGCTTGGCCGATCAAGGTTGCTCGGTCGTGTACGTGGTCCGTGAAGATCGCGTGATCGGCTTGATCGCCGTGGCCGACACGCTTCGGCCCGAGGCCCCGACCGCCGTTGCGAGGCTTCGACGCTACGGCGTCGAGCGGATCGTCATGCTCACCGGCGATACCCGCGCCGCCGCGGCGATGGTCGCTTCGCGCTTGGGGATCGACGACGTGCGAGCCGAGCTGTTGCCTGCCGACAAGGTCGAGGCGATCCGCGACATCCGGCGAAATCATCAGCCGGTGGCGATGGTGGGCGACGGGATCAATGATGCGCCGTCGTTGGCGGCTGCCGACGTGGGAATCGCGCCAGCCGAAATGGGAGCCGACATCACGATCGAAGCGGCCGATTTGATCCTCGTCGGTGACGATCTTCGCAAACTGGCCGAGGCCGTTCGCCGAAGCCGCTTGATGCTCAAGGTCATTTGGCAGAACATCATCGCGTTCGCGTTGCTGTTCAACATCGCGGCCGTGCTGGCCGCGGCAATGGGGTGGATCAGTCCCGTGGCCGGGGCGATCATTCACCAGGTCAGTTCGCTGACGGTCGTGCTCAACTCGTTGCGTCTGTTGGTGGACGGCCACGAGATGCGACATCGCTGGAAGCACTTCCGTGAAGGCGTGCGAAAACGCCGACCGTTATGGATCGGCGGTGCCGTCGTGCTTGCCTTGGTGTTGTACGCGGCCTCGGGTGTGTACGTCGTCGGGCCGAACGAGCAGGCGATTGTCCGCGTGTTCGGCCGGTACGTCGGCGAGCCGGTCGGACCGGGATTGCACGTTACGTGGCCGTATCCGATGGGCAAGGTGGACCGCGTGCGCACGGCGCTGGTGCGGCGGGTGCCGATCGGTTTCCGCGTGCAGGGCGGGCTTGCCGCCGAGCCGCCTTCCTACGAATGGAACGTGCAACATCGCGGCGGACGTTACACCCGCGTGCCCGAAGAGGCCGAGCTTTGGGCGGGAGATCAAAACCTCGTCGATATCAACGTGGTCGTCCAGTATCGGGTGGTCGATCCGGCAGCCGCGTTGTTTTCTGCCGGCGGCAACGACGATAGCCGACGCGGCCTTGCCGCCCGCCTGCGCGACGCGTGGTCGGCCTTGCCGGCGTTGTTGCGAAGTTCACCCGCCGAACCGACGCCCGCGGAACTCGTTCCCACCGCCGAACCGCCCGCCGCAACGACGGACGCGTCGGCCTCTCTCCCGCCGGTGCTGCCTGACGCGGCGAAAGAGAACCGTTGGGATCGTCTCGTGCGTGCGGCCTGCGAGGCTTGCTTGCGGGCAGAAATGGCCCGCCGCGAAAGCGACGCCGTGTTGGCTTCAAACCGAAGCGAATTGGAACGCGTGATCGCCGCTGCGACGCAGGCGAAACTCGATGCGTGGAAGACCGGCTTGCAGATCGAGTCGGTCTGCCTGGGCGACATTCATCCGCCGCTGGAGGTCGTATCGGCCTTCCGCGACGTGGCGGCCGCCATGGAAGAAAAGGAAGCGGTCATCAGCGAGGCGCTGGCGTACCAGGTCGAAAAGGACCGGCAAAGCCGGGCCGAAGCCGTCGCCTCGAAAGCCCGCGGCGAGGCGGCCAAGTCGCAGGCGATCACCGTCGCCGAGGGCGAAGCGGCTCGCCTGGAAGCCTTGTCCGAGGCCTATCGCCTCGAACCGCAAGCCGCCCAATTTCGCCACCGTATCGAAACCCAGGAAGCGATTCTTGCGGGCAGACGAAAGTGGATTCTCGATCCCGGAGCCGGCTCGCGACGCGTGT
>CAYVVR010000702.1:0-2122 GCA_964454655.1 uncultured Planctomycetaceae bacterium
TCCACGCCTCCATTTGCCGATTGATTCCCGCCTCGATCGCTTCGCGATGAGAATGTGAGAACCGCTCGGATGCCGTTTTCAGTAGTTTCCACGCTTGTGCGATAGCCTCGCAATCGCGCTGCATTCGTTCGATTTTCGCATCCAGTTGTCGGAGACGTAGTTCGCCGTCGGCCAGGTTCATGGGAGCAGCCGCTTCGGCGCGGGCAAGTTCCTTCTGTAGCCGGTCACGCTCGCCGGACAGGTACTTTTGCTCCGCTTCTTTGGCTTTCAGCCGTTCGTTCAGATCCGTCACCAAGGCATCGAGTTCGGCTGCCGGGGCATCCTTGATTTCTTCAACGGCGGCCGAAGCTTCGATCAAGTCATTGATTTTTGACTGGAAGCCCGCTCGGCGGTCGGCTAGAGCTTGCACTTTGAGCTCCAAGTCTTCGAGCGAGGCACACTCGTTTGTTCCCAATGCCGTGGCGATCTTCTCGGCGGCGACGCGTCGCTTTTGCATCAATCTACGATGCGTTTCGACATTTTGGATCGTTTCCGCGATGCCGCCGAAATGCGCAAGCCACTCGCGTAATGGTTCGGGTTGTTGTTCTACCGATGTCTTGCGACGACGTTCCTCGTTTGCCTTACGCAATTGTTCGAGTTCATTTCGTCGCCTACAGGCCTCCTTCCACCGATCGAGAAGGCGACTCAGCGTTTCGAGATCGTCCTGCTCGCAAAAGTCGATGCGGGCCCAAGCTTGCTCGACTTCCTGGGTTGTTTGCTCTTGTGCAGCCAGACATTCGCGATATTGATTCTCAGTCGTTTCGTACGCCTCCGGCACGATCATCGGCCGGTAATAGAAGCCTGTCGCAAAAGCTCCGCCCGCCCCGAAGAGCAGCCCCAACACCACACCCCACAGCGGGCCTATCCACTGGCTCAACGCGATTGCCAAGCCGAGGGCGACGACCGCTCCGACCGCTCCGGCCACGAGCAACCGTCGCGTGATGTCGGGCGTCGGACGACATTTTTCGCGTTCGGCCCTCACTTGTGCCGCACGCAACTCGGCTTCACGCCGACTTTCGGTCGCTCGACGGTAACCTTCGATCCGGTCTTCGGCATCGTCGGGCCACGACCAAACGTCGGCAAACTCGGCCTTCAGCTTTTCAGACCGACGATCCAGTTCTTCATCGGAAAGGATTTGCGAGACCTCGGCCTCCAGCTTTCGAAGCCGGTCGAGCGCGTCTTCGACTTGCGGATCGGAAGCATCGCGAAGACTCGCGGGCAAGCGAGACGCCTCTTCATCGATCGAGGCAAGGGCTTGCTGCTGCCGCTTGATCTCTTCGGCAACGCGTTCAAGGCGACGCGACGTCTCGGCCGCTTCCGTCCACTGCCGTTTCAACGAGCGAAATTCGTCAATACGGTCGAGTTGCCCCTTGAGCTGTTCGATCTCTTCGGCGACCGTCGCCGAACGTGCCTCCAGCTCCTCTCTTTCTTTGCGGAGTGATTCGAGGCGGCCGAGGATTTCGTCGGCCTCGCGAAGTTCGCGATCAAGTTTTTCGCGTTCTTTCAGGGCAATTTCCAACTCGCGATCGTCGTTCGCGTTCCGGCTGCTAAGCCCCGCTTGCCGACTGTTCTTCGAAATTTCGCGAAACCGATTCACCAGCCGTTCGAGGGCATCGTGTGCCGTTTGATTTCCGGATCCTTGCAGTAAACTTTCGATCGCATCACGAGGGAGCTCATCGGGCAACGGCTGCGACAACACGGCAACCTGCCGGAACGCCGACGGTGGACAGGTAATCCCGATGGCTGTCAATCGACGGGGCCATTGTTTGTGCTCGGCCTTTCGCCCCGACGGCGAGTGCTCGCCCGTGAACACTTCTTCGGCAACTTCCGCCGATCGTTCCGGATCGACCGGCATCTTGAGCCTGACGGCCTTGACGCGATTTGCGGCAAAGTCGCGCTCGATTCGGTAGTACGTTTCCCGAACCGTCCCGTTTTTGTCGCGGGCGATACTCAATTCGATGGCGCCGCGGAATGCAGCTCCCGAGGCCGCGTGCCAATTCATCGTCAACGCAGAATCGCCCCACAAGACGGCACCGATCGAGCGCAACAACGTCGATTTGCCCGACTCGTTCTCAGCCGTCCA
>CAYVVR010000703.1:0-2118 GCA_964454655.1 uncultured Planctomycetaceae bacterium
GACCAACCCCACGAGCCCGCTAACGACAAGCGTTTTTTGTTTTCGACGCCGTAGGCGACGACGGCGGGCGAGTTCGTCGGCGGTGAGCGGTTTTTCAGTCGACGTGCTTGCAGTTCGTGTCGCTGCCGAAACGGGCGAACGCGTGCTCGACGAAGGCGCAGCGGTTACCGGCGGTGGGGCTTCCAGCGGCTTGGCGACCGGTGGTTGCGAGGCGGCGGCAGGCGGTGCGTTGGACGTTTGCGTCTCGCCGAACAAGCCGCGGACCTTTTCGGCGGGATACCAAGGCCCCTCAGGCGATTGGGCCACCATGTCGCCCGGCCGTACTCGACCTTCAGCGGCGTAGCGGCGCAATGTTTCGGGCTCGATCGGCCCGTAGACCTGCGGATTGCCCTGCTGTCGGAGAAACCAAGTGCCGGCCATCGTCCTGTTTGCTGCCTAAAGAAGAGTTCCGTTCGACGAGTTACCGCGTGCCGAACCGGGCGCGGGGTTCTCTTTGTCTTCAATGTAATCTCTCGCCTCTCGCGAGGCTACCGCCGAATTCGCGGCGGGCATTTTACGGCGCTTACCGATCGTCCTGCGGTTCGGTCGCTTCTTGGCTGCGATACGCCTTGTGTAGTCGTCTTTCGGCCCACTCGGCGAGTTGTTCGCGGAAGATTTTCGAGTTGTGGCGAATATCGACCGGGAAGCCGGGATGGAGCAGAAAGTGACGCACGGCGCGCGTTTTCTCGGAACTTGCCGCGACGCGGGCGACCGCTTCAAGCAACTCACGACCCGACGGCACCGTTTTCGCCGTCTTGCCGGGCTGGTCGGAAGACGTCGGCTCGATGAGCACCACAGGGGTTTGACGTCCCTGCGGCCCGACTCCGACCAACGCACTGCGGAACACGCCGGGGACCTGATTGAAAATCGCCTCGCAGGGGATCGTGAACAACGTTTCGGTTTCGGTGACGACGCGATGTGCCTTGCGACCGCAGTACCAGAACCGGTCGTGTTCGTCGAGGTAGCCGACATCGCCCATCCGGTGCCAGATCGTCTCGCCGTCGGCGATTTTGGCGAGCGGGTTGGCATCGGTGCGGGTGACGTACCGGCGGGTGACGGCGGGCCCGGTGACGATCAGTTCGCCGATCTCGCCCGGCGGTAGCGGTTCGGCCTCGGCCAACGTGGGAATCGGTTCGTCGGTGATGCGGACGACCTGCCAGCGAACGTCGGGGAAGCGACCGCCGACGCACACGCCCGCCCCTTCGCGCGTGCGGTGGATCGTTTCGCCCAGCACTTCGCTTGCCGCGATCGACGCGACGGGCAACGCTTCGGTCGCCCCGTAGGGCGTGTACATCTCGCCGTCGGGATGGATCGAGGCGGTCATGTTTTCGAGCACGTGATCGGGGACCGGTGCGCCCGCCGAATAGATCCGCCGAACCGTGTCGAGTCGAATCTCGTGTTCGCGACAGTATCGGCCGACCCGGTTCCACATGGCGGGCGAGCCGAACATTTGGGTGGCTTCCCATGCCCGGGCGGCGGCGACGATGTTTTGCGGATCGACCTGGGCGGGGCGCGTGGGATCCATCCGCGGAATGATCGTCGTCACGCCCATTGCGGCGTTGAACAGTCCGAACAGCGGGAAGCCCGGCACGTCGGTGCCGCCGGGCGCGATTCCGTAGTGATCGCGAATTTGCACGACCTGGCTGTCGAACGTCTGCTGCGTATACAACACGCCTTTAGGAGGGCCGGTGCTTCCGGTGGTGAAGATGATTGCCGCGGGCGAATCGGGTTCGGTCGGTGCGACGGCAGGATCGGGACGCCCCATTCGCTTTAGTTCGTCGAGGGTGACGCCGCCCCAAAACCAACGCCGCCCCACGGTGACGTGGAAACGCGAACGCGGAAACCGACGTCGCAACAACGAACGCACGGCATGAACCGGCGGGATGGCGACGAACCCGTCGGGCTCCGCTTCGGCGAGGCAGCGGATCAGATTTCGTTTGCCCATGCCGGGATCGATCAGGATCGTGACGGCCCCCGACTTCAATAGGCCGAACACTAACGTGACGAAGTCGATTCCCGGTCGCACCAAAAGCGCCAGCCGATGCCCCGGTTCGACCCCCAGCTTCCACAACCCCGACG
>CAYVVR010000704.1:0-2117 GCA_964454655.1 uncultured Planctomycetaceae bacterium
TGCCTCACCGTGGGCGAGAATCTGTTTTTGGGCCGGCAACCGCTTACCGGTCTGAGAACCGTTGACTGGCGATCGATGTGCCGCCTGGCGGAACGCTATCTGGCCGAATTAAACATTCACATCGACGTGGAACAACGGCTGGATCGTTATCCTTTGGTAATCCGGCAGATGGTCGAAATTGCCCGCGGGGTGCATTCCGGGGCCGAAGTGCTGATCTTGGATGAACCGACGAGCGCTTTGTCGCCGCCGGAAACCGAGCGATTGTTCGCGCTGATGCGGCAACTGCGCGACCGAGGCGTGGCGATGGTGTTTATCAGCCATTTCATCGAGGATGTCCTCGGAATCTGCGATCGCGTCACCATCCTTCGCGATGGAAAGAAGGTGGCTTCGTCGGCGAACATGAGCAAGGCCGACGTGATCGCTTGCATGCTCGGTGAAGGTGCCGCCTCGTCGACGATGCCGGAGATCGATCAGGCCTTCCTCACGCCGCGAGAACGCGGTGAGCCTGTTCTTAGCGTGCGGGGGCTTTCGTGTCGCGGCGCATTGTTCGATATCGATTTCGACGTGCGACCGGGCGAAATTCTCGGTGTCTACGGGTTCGTCGGTTCAGGAAATCAAACACTGGTTCACGTCGTCGGCGGGGACATTCGCCCCGATCGCGGCCGGGTAATCGTCGATGGTTGTCGATTGCCGCCGGGGAACTGCCGTGCGGCCGTCGAAAGGGGCGTCGTTCTCGTCCCGGCCGATCGCGCCGCGGGGTTGTTTCCACAAGCCGAAGTGTACAAGAACGTGACAATCGGCCACCTGAAGCGAGTGGTCGGCGATTGGATTACCGAAGGAAAGGAAGTGCAGGTTGCCGGTCCGCTGTTGCGACGAGTGGGGTGTCGACCGGCGGATCCGTTCTTGCCCGTCCGAAACCTCTCGGGAGGCAACCAGCAGAAGGTCGTGTTCGCAAGATGGCTGGCAGGACCGATGCGAGTCTTGTTGTTGGACGAACCGACTCGCGGTATGGACGTGGGTGCAAAGGAAGACGTGCTCGGGCTCGTCCGCGAGCAGGCGCGAGCCGGCGTCGCCGTCGTCTTGGCGTCGACCGAACCGGAACTCATCTTGAGGCACGCCGATAGGATCCTTGTCATGAAACGAGGGCGCATCGTGCAAGAGTTCCGCGAGGGGAAGGTCACGAAAAAGATGTTGATGGAAACGGCCTGATTCAGAAGCACGAGGTAAAGCAAAGGATCGAACGCACTCATGAACGGCGACGACGGTGAAACGCGGAGCCCGCAAAGAACGTGGTTTCGACGAGTGGTCGGGCGATGGGAGCCGCAGGATATTGCGCCGGTTGCGAGTCTCGCGGCGTTGGTCGTCTTCTTTTCGATCGCGTCGCCGGGATTTTTGCGGACGGTCACGATCGTGACGGCGTTGCAACAAGGCGCCGTGTTGGCGATCGTCGCCGCCGGGATGACGTTCGTGTTGTTGACCGCCGAAATCGATCTGGCCGTCGGAACGGTGGCGTTGTGGACCGCCTGTTTTTGCGGGTGGTTGTTTCAACGTTGGGCGGTGATGGCGGACGGCCACTATCACGCGACGTGGTACGCGGTTGCCGCGTGCCTGGTGCTGCCGATGCTTTCTGCACTGTTATTGGGCGTTTTTTCGGGGGCGGTGACGGTCGGTTCGCGATTGCCGAGTTTCATCATTTCGTTGGCCGTCATGTTCATTTCGCAAGGAGCCGCCAAATACATCACGCGAGGACAAGCGTTTCGCGTGCCCGAGATTCTTAGCACGATCGGGAACCGGGGCATCGAACATCGAGGATTGACCATCGTGCCGTACAGTGTGATGTTGGCCGCGGCCGTGATGCTGGTCGGTCACGTCGTGCTCCGGTACACGCGGTTCGGGCGCTACGTGTACATGACCGGCGGCAATCGTCAGGCGGCACGGCTGGCGGGCATTCGTACGGGGCGAATCGTGATCGCGTGCTTGGCAATCTCGGCGGTGACGGCCGGCTTGGGTGGTTTGATCAATGCAGGCCGGATGACCAGCGTCACGCTGGATCAAAATCAAGATCTTTTGCTCAGTGCCATCGCGTGCGTCGTGCTCGGGGGAACGACATCCCGGCT
>CAYVVR010000705.1:0-2111 GCA_964454655.1 uncultured Planctomycetaceae bacterium
ATTTCCATCGTGCCTCCCGCCGCCCGAAGACGTTCGGCAAACAGGTCCGTGTTCTCGGCAGGCGGCACGATCCGATCGTTGTCGGAAACAACGTGCAGAATCGGAATTCGCGCCTTCGCGATGATCGCCGCGTGGTCGATCGGGTTTTCGGAAAACGACACTGCCGTCTCTTCCGTCAAACCGTAAACCTCAAGGCATTCCCTCCAACAGGCCTCGGAACCTTCCCCGCGTCCTTTCCCGCCGGGCCAGCTACGGATGTCGAGGACGGGCGTATCGGCGTAGATGCACGCCACTCGATCGGGATGTCGTGCCGCCCAGTTGTAGACGAACAAGCCGCCTCGGCTCACGCCCTCCAAGACAGGGCGGGACGACAAGCCCAATCGTTCGGTGACGAAGCGGTAGAAGGCATCGCCGATTTCCATCGCCTTCGGCGAACCGTACAGCCCGGCCACGTCAACGTAACCGATATGGAATCCGCGACGCACCAACGCGACGTCCATCTCGGCATGGTAATCGGGAAACCGCGCCCGCCAGATCCACGGCTTGCTTTCGGCGATCTTCGGCGGCACGACCACGTATGCCTTACGTCCGGCAACCTCGAACTCGAAACGGTCAAACCCGTTCCAGGTCGTCTTCGCGCGATACCACGTTTCGGCTCGAGATGCCCCACCGTCCAGCGAGACGAGACACACGGCCACCACAAGACACACCATCGCCGCGCAACGGCGTGTCGTCATCGCCTGGATTTGCATGGTTTACCCCTTCAACGAATCGGGGAGATATTCCTCCGGAAACCGCCACGGCGCACGATACTCGGGCACAGCCGCGCGCCGGGCCTCTTCGTCGCCGACGATGCTTTGTGTTTCGCCGTCGAAGCGGATCGACCGCCCCAGCTTCAGCGACAAGTTCGCCAAGATGATCGGCACGTCGATCTTGCTGTGATAGAAGACGTTACAGCTTGGTTGTTTTCGCGTCCGCAGGCAGTCGAGCCATTCTCTCTCGTGCCCCGGCGACGACGGGATGGACGGCTCCGGCGGTGTCGGGTCGGCCAGCCGCTTACCTTCGGGCACGACGTGGTATTCCGAGTAATTCGAATAGAGCGTTCCGTTCACACCGTGGAAATAGATCCCGAGTCGTCGTTTCGGAACGGGATCGCCGTGGAAATCGAATCCGTAGCTATTTGCCAGCATTCCCATCCAGGTCATCGTGAGATCGGGATACTGCCATAAAACTTCCTGGACGTCGGGCGCATCGCCGTCGTCGTCGATCACGAATCGCCCGCCCGCGCAACTCGTATTCGTCGGATAGCCCAACTCCAACGCCCAAATCGGCAAATCGATGATGTGCGGCGCCATGCCGGGCAGCCATCCGCCGCTATAGTCCATGAACGAACCGTGATTGTACGAATTCGCCACGAGAATCGGGTTGAACGGTCGCATCGGCGCCGGTCCGACCCACATCTCCCAGTCGAAGCCCTTCGGAATCGTCGTATCGGTCGCCTTGCCCACGCCCTCGGGACCTTGATTCATCACGTTGAAGGTTCGAACGACCGAAATCTTGCCGAGCTTGCCGCAACGCACGTACTCGACGACGCGCCGATAGTTCTCGCCCGCGTGAATTTGTGTCCCGATCTGCGTGATGCGATCGTGCTTGCGCACGGCGTTCAACAACGCCAAGCTCTCGGCGAGGTGAAGGGTCATCGGCTTTTGGAGATAGAAATCGATCTTCGCCTCGCAGGCGGCGACCGCCATCAAGAAATGCCAGTGCGGCGGCGTGGCGATGATGACACCGTCCACGACATCGGCCGCCAACAACTCCCGAAAATCGCGGTAGCCCTTGCACGTCTCTTTGTACCGTGCGACCACAGCCTGGAGACGGTCTTGTTGCACGTCGCAGGCCGCTGTTACGACGACGTCGTCGTATCGTGCGGCGTTCGTAAGATTGGCCACTCCCATGCCGCCGCATCCGATCAACCCGATTCGCAGACGCTCGTTCGCGCCCGCCGCCCCGTTTTGTCCGAGCGCTTCGGCGGCAACGAACATCGGCACGCCGACGACGGCCCCTTTGCCGGCCCCTTCCAAGAATCCACGTCGCGTAAGCGTACTTCTCGG
>CAYVVR010000706.1:0-2108 GCA_964454655.1 uncultured Planctomycetaceae bacterium
CAATAGCTTCTGCCGCCGCGCCAAACCTCGCCCGGCCATCCCCCACACCTCCTATCCTGCCTATCCTTTCCCCCAATTGCCTAGTCCACCGCCAAAGAACTCGGCTTCCGTAAACTGCACAAAAAGTGTCAATTATGCCGGTTGTGCTTGTCGATATGCGCAACGCGCAGGATGACACGGGAGTGTTTGCGCGCGCAGCGTCGATTCGCACAACGCCTACCGTAACGCGGCGCACCACACCAATCGCGGGCAAATAAAGGGGACGGAGCCCATGTGGAAATCCATGTTGCGGCCGGTAGCCTTCCTCGTTCGGCTGCTGACCGATTCGGACTCGCCTCGGCAAATTGCCGCCGGCTTCGTGTTGGGCATGTTAATCGGGTTGATTCCCAAAGGCAACTTGACGGCCGTTGTCCTGAGCACGCTCCTTTTCGCCTTGAACGTGAACCTTGCCGCGGGCATTGCCTCGGCCGTGTTGTTTTCGTGGATCGGCGTGTGGTTGGACCCGATCGCCCATCGTCTCGGCTGGAGCCTGCTGACGCGAGAATCCCTTCACGCCACCTGGACCTGGTTGTTCAACCTGCCGGGCATGTCGTGGACGAAACTCAATAACACGGTGGTCTTGGGCAATCTGCTGATCGGCTTGTGGGCCGCTTGGCCGATCTACCGCATTGTCCGCCGCGTCGCCGAATGGTTGCAACCGATGCGAGACGAACTCGTTCGCCGCATACGATTCGTACCGGTCGTGCGATTGTTCGCCAATACCCTGGACAACGCGGCCGGTTGATCATCGACCGCGAGGCTCAAAACCGTCCCCCGACGAAAGGCCGTCCCCCATCGGGAGATACGATTCGATGTTGCGTTGGTCTTACCTATTGCCGCGTTTGGTGTTGTTGTCGCTTCTTCTGGTCGTCCTCTGGTGGATCGCACCGTGGATCGTGCGTCACAGCATTCAGCTGGCGGGCCAATCGCTGACCGCCTCTCGTTGGGAGATCGGCACGGCCGACGTATCGTTCCGCCGGGCTCGCGTCGTGCTCTCCGACGTCGCCGTCGCCGATCCCACGTCGCCGATGACGAATTTGATTTCAATCGATCAAGCGACACTCGATTTCGACGGCAATGCCCTGTTGGGAGGCCGCTACGTGGTCGAGAACGGCACGCTATCGGGCGTGCGATTTTCGACGCAACGCAGCACGTCGGGCAAACTCGATCCCACGCTCGACTTTCTTCCCGAATGGGCGGCGCAAGATCTCGCCGACTCGCTGACACCCTGGTTCGATCGCATCCGTCCGTTCTTGCTCGAATCGATCGAAGAACAAATCAATAGTTTCGAGTCGGTTCGACTAGCTCGCGAAATGGAACAGCGGTGGCCGCTGGAGTATCGCCGAATGTCCGATCGGATCGATCGGATCCGCGCGCGTATTGAACGATTGCAACAGATGGCCCGACAACAACCGCAGGATCCGGCCGCCCGAATCGCCATGTTTCGCGACATGCTGGCGGAATTCGAATCGCTGCGTGTCGAACTCGAACAAATTCCCGTCGAAATCGACCGACTCGAACGTCAAGCCGCAACCGATAAGCAGGCCTTGCTGGCGGCGCGGGATCACGACCTAGAACGCCTCGCTCGCATGACCGATCCGGGAGAATACACCTCGCGGAAACTGGCGGAATACCTTCTTGGTCCGACGCTCGGCCGTCCTCTGGCGGCGATCCTCGTGCAACTCGATGCTTTCGGCCGCGCGACGACAGAAACCGCCGAAGGGCCGAAACGCGCCCGCGGGATAGACGTTCCATTCCCGGCAGGTGACCCGTTGCCCGTTTTCGAAGCCGATCGACTCGCCGTCGACGGAATCATGAAATTCGACGGCCGCGACATTCCTTTTGCCGGAGAAGTCCGGCACCTCTCGTCTGATCCTCGTTTGACGGCGGAGCCTCTCCAAATCGTGTTGCAGGTCGATCCCGGCAATCTCCCGTGGTTTCAAGATACCGTTGTGACGGCCGTCGATACGATTCCCGGCCGAAAACTAGTCGATGCAGAATCACATCGCATCGTGCCTCCGGGTGTCGAACATGAGAATCCTGCGTCGGCGGGACCGGCGACGATCACG
>CAYVVR010000707.1:0-2104 GCA_964454655.1 uncultured Planctomycetaceae bacterium
CGCTCTTTCGTGATCGTCATCTGTTACCGCAAGTCCCTAAAAAACCCCGTTGTTCGCGTGAAACTCCCCAGCGGTCGCCCGATTGCACCTACACTACGACCTCTGCCGGAAACCACCAAAAACAACAAACCACCAACACAATTTCAAAACGGGCACGACCCGCTTTTACCAACCGTCCCCACAGAGACGGATTGACGTAAGTTTAGCAATCCCGGCCCCTTTTGCAATAGGGGAAGATTCCCCCCAACGCCGCCGGTACTTATTTCGCCACCAGTTTACGCAAGTTTTCGGCCTGCCGACGATACCGCGCCGACTTGAACAGAAAATGGCTTCGCTTGGCTTCGCTCTTGGCCACCTTGGCCAGCCGGGCGTACTTCGCCGCAAGACCTTCCTTGACGGCGACCTTGTTTTCGATTTCCCGTGTGTTCATGGTCCCAACGCTCCCCCGCCCTCGGGGGGCGGATTCGTCAATCTCAGAACTCGTATCCCTACGGCGTGTCTTTACAATCGATCAAAGATCAACAGTTTACCGCCTCGGCCCCCCGTTTATCAAGGTGGGGAACCTTCGAATTTTCCCACGACGTGGCCCGCCCCCGATATCCGTCGGCTCACGTTCGCCTTTCATTCCGAGCACCGCCGCAGGAACTGCACAAGAATCTGCGTATACGCCTCGGGGACTTCTTCGACCAGGTAATGCCCGACATCCAGTTCGTGCGACTCGGCGTGCGGAAAAATCTCCAAAAAGCGGTCGCGAAACCACGGCGTGAAACACCAGTCGCGCATTCCCCAAATCAGACACACCGGTAGATGCCGCAGTTTTTCCAGCTCCCGCTCGATCGTCGACAAAACGCCGAAACTGGGGTGGTTCGGACGAAGCGGAATATCTTCGACGAAACGATAGATCGCCTCCCTTCGGCCGGCCGACGCGTACGGTGCGGCAAGATTCGCCTTGACTTCCCTCGACAACGCGTCGCGTCGCGAAACGGCCATCCGCAGCGCCGCGGTGACGAACAAATTCGCCCCGACGATCGCCCAACGGCCCAGCAACGGAATTTTTCCGACTCGAATCCGCAATGGGCAGCGTCCCCCGGGGAACGCTGCCGTATTGCTCAATACGATCGCCGAAAAACGATCGGGCAATTCGGTCGCGGCACCCAACCCGACGGCACCTCCCCAGTCGTGCGCCACTAAAGCAATGTTTTGCAAATCCAAGCCTTCGACGAACGCCTTGAGATCGTCGATTCGTTGGCGCAGTCGGTAGGAATACGCTTGCAACGAGGGGCGATCGGACCAGCCGCACCCGATCTGATCGATCGCGACGGCCCTTCGGAATTCCGCGACCTCGGCAAACGGTCGGCGCCAGTAATAAACCCAAGTCGGGTTTCCGTGCACGAACAACACGGGCGTCCCTGAGCCCGCGTCAAGGTAATGCATGCGCACCCCGCCCAAGTCGAAAAAGCGGGATGCAGCCGGCAACCGAATAGTGCCCTCGTGTTTTCCCATGTCCTCTGATCACCTTTGCGGGATCACCTCGCGCACCGGCCAAGGCGGCTGCGTGAAACCTCTGCTCGACGGCAACTCGCCCGTGCGGCGTTGCCGAACGTGCGATCATACCCCAAACGGGTTCCCAACGTAATTGGGACGGCTCGCCCGAAGACGTCGCCGATTCGATGAGTCTTTGGCATGACCGAGCCTCGACGGGACTTGCCGTTCCGCGGTCGTTTGCTAGACTATTTACAGAATTGAGGGGTGATCCTCCCGATCACCCCAATCGGAGAGGTGGCTGAGTGGTCGAAAGCGCCGGTTTGCTAAATCGGTGAGCCTGTAACAGGGCTCCGCAGGTTCGAATCCTGTCCTCTCCGCTTGGTATACACCACGGACCACCTTTGAGCCCGACCCAGCCGGTCGGGCTTTTTCTTTTCCGGAAACGCGTCCGCGTCGCAAGCCTGCCTTTTCCAGAACGTTGCAAGCGCCACAAATCTTTCGTTTTTCTTGCATCCGGGAGTCGGCGACCCGATAATAACCGATGGAGTCCGGATCGGCGGGTGTTCGGCGGGTGTCTCGTCACGCGAAAGGGGGCGACGATGGCGACACGAGCGTTGGT
>CAYVVR010000708.1:0-2093 GCA_964454655.1 uncultured Planctomycetaceae bacterium
GTGTCGCGACCTCGACGAAGCTCGGCGGATGGCCGAACGGATGGGCGACAACGTGCTCCTCGGGGGCGAACGAAAAGGACTGCCGCCGCAAGGATTCGACCTGGGAAATTCTCCCAGTGAATACGAGGCGGATCGCGTCGCCGGAAAGCGAATCGTTTTTACCACGACCAACGGTACGCTCGCTTTGTCGCGTTGTGAGAAAGCCAAGCGAGTGTTGATCGGAAGCTTCGTGAACGCCACGGCCGTGTACCAAGCCTTGCTGACCGAGACCACGGCAGTCCATTTGTTGTGTGCGGGGACCGACGGCGACTACAGCCGCGACGATACCTTGTTTGCCGGGTTTTTAGTCGATCGCCTCCAGCGGCGCGGTGGTCTGCGATACGACTTGAACGCGCAGGCGGTCACCGCTCGCGAGAATTGGCGGTCTTCCTTTGCAGAACCTTACGTCGTCGGTGCGGAGCCGATCTCTCCCGAAATGCTGGCCGCCAAATTGGAAGAGACCGAAGGCGGCCAAAACCTGGTCCAAGTCGGCTTGACCGGCGATATTCTCGATGCCGCGAGAATCGACAAGTTCAAATCGGTTCCCGAGCTGGACGTGGACGAATTCGTCATCCGCAAGCCGTAAACGGTCTCGACGTCGCGATGCAAGCCGAGCGCGTCAATGCCCCTCGCGTCGCGAGATCACGGTGAGACAAATATCGTCGCTTTGCGGCTGTTCGCCCACGAATCGGTGGACTTCCTGGACGATGCGTTTGCCGATCGTTTCCGCCGAAGCCTTGCCGGTAGGCAGCGAGCGAATGATGCCGTCGCGTCCGAAAAACTCCTCTTTTTTGTTCATGGCGTCGGGGACGCCGTCGGTGTAGAAGATGACGGCATCGCCCGGAGCGATCTCGAACGAGGTTGTCCTGTAGGTTGCCGAGGGCAAAACGCCCAGCGGAAGTCCGGCGATTTCGGCACCGACCGATTCGAGTTCGCCGTTCGCCCGCCGCACGATCATGGGAGGATGACCGGCATTGACCAATACGATGCGGTGGGTGACCGGGTCGAGAACGGCGACCAGCATCGTGACGAAGCGGCTTTCCCACTGGGGTTGGCAGAAGATTTTGTTGAGCCGCGTCACGGCTGCTTCGGGAGCGCCTTCGGTCGCCAAACAGTACCGTGTTTCGGCCGACAGTTTCGCCATCAACAGCGCGGCGGCTATTCCCTTGCCCGAAACGTCGCTGACCACGATTGCCAATCGTCGAGCGGGCAACGGAATGTAATCGAAATAATCGCCGCCCAGTTCGTGCGCCGGATCGTAATAGTCGTAGAATTCGTAGGCCTCCAGTTCCGGGCGATCGGCGGGCAAGAAGCCTTGTTGGACCTTATGCGCCAACGCCAACTCGCGGCGAAGCAATTCTTCTCGCATCAATGCTTCGTGCAGCACGGCGTTTTCGACGGCTACCGCAGCCTGGTTGGCTGCGCCGGCGAGAACTTCAAGATCGCCGGCCGTAAAGCGCATTCGGGGATCACGGGTGTCGAGTTGAATGACGCCCAGCACTTTGCCTTCCGACGATACCAGCGGCGCACACATCATCGAGTGGATCGGAAAATCGACGATGCTTTGGCTCATCAAGAATCGCGAGTCGGTGGCCACGTCGCCGGAAAGGATCGCTTTTTTTTCGGCCATCACGCGACGAATGATCGTACTGCTGACGCGCGGGCCTCCCGACGGGTCTTCTTTCCGGCTTTTGAAGGCGCGAGGAATCAGCCGATCGCGGGTAGGGTCATACAATACGACAAAACCGCGGTCGGCTTGCACGAAAACTTTGAACAGGCTTTCGAGAATCTTGTCGAGAACCTTTTCCAGCGAAATCGCCTTGCCCAGGTTGTGGCTGATCTCGATCAGGGCCTTCAGCTTGGCTTCCGTGTTGACCTCCAAGCGGAGGTTTTCTCGCGTTGCGACCACGTCGATCGTCGACATGATCGTCGAGTTGCCGGGCTGTTCGTCGTCGAGGAAGGCGGTTTCCGGTTCGGACGAAGAAGCCAACCCTTGGGGAACGGCCGATCCTTGGAACTGGAACACGATATCGCAGATACGGATTCGGTCCCCT
>CAYVVR010000709.1:0-2091 GCA_964454655.1 uncultured Planctomycetaceae bacterium
CCGCTAGACGGTTCCGGTTGGAGAGTGCGAACCGAGCTTTTGGATTCGACTGAACTGTCGGATTTTTCGCCGAGAGCACGGACGGTTCTTGCGCCCGGGTGCCCGATTGGACCAAGGTTGGACACGATCTGTCCAACGTTTCGGGTATAGTAACGGGGGTGCATCAACGACCCGACTGCCGAGGGGGCTGTCTTGTCTGAACAAACAGTGCCGACGGGAGGCGGGTCGCAGCCTGTCGATCGAGAAGGTTTTAAAGCGGCGTCTCAGTTTGGCCGCGATCGTTTCTTCTGCGCCAATTGCCGTAACCAGGGGGAGAAATTCTTATGTCCGATGCAGCGACGACATATTGGGCACACAGCGAAAATGATGCCGGTGTGCGAGAGACGCTTGCCGAGCACCTGCGGGAAGTGGCGAGACTGGCAGGCGAGTTCGCGGAGGCCTTCGGCGCCGGGCCGCAGGCCGAAGCCGCCGGATTGCTGCACGATCTCGGAAAATACGGCGAACGCTTTCAACGGCGTCTCGAAGACCCCTCGGTGCGTGCCGGAGATCATTGGACGGCGGGGGCGCTGACCGCATTGCAATACCTGAAAGAGGCCGGAATGGCGCCGGCATTGGCCATCCTCGGACATCACGGCGGCCTGCCTGCCCACATACCGCATCGGAATCCGCGAACGATGGTCGGCACGATCGGAAAGGCGTTTTTGAAATCGGATTACCTCGCGACGTCGAAAGATTTGCCTGAGTTACTCGACCGGTGGAAGAACGATGGGCTCCAATTGCCGAACGCATCCCCGGCGATCGCGGCCCATGAATACGAGCGTTTGCGGTACGCAGCGACGATGCTCGACGTGCGGATGTTGTTTTCGACGCTTGTCGACGCAGACTTCCTGGCCACCGAGGCGCACTTCTCCGGCGACGCCGAAAACCCGCGACGATTGCGACCTTCGGGGCCGCCTCTCGACTGCGATCGGGCCATCGAATCGCTTGAGGCGTATCGCCGCAAAGTCAAGACGACGCACGGTTCGCATCCGATGGCCGGGCTTCGCGAGCAACTGTACGCGAACTGCGTCGAGGCTGCCGCGTGCGATCCGGGAGGGTTCACGCTTTCTGCTCCCACCGGATCGGGAAAAACGCTGGCAATGCTTGCGTTCGCTTTGCATCACGCAAGACGACACGGCATGCGCCGGATTGTCTTGGTCGTACCGTACATCAACATCATCGACCAAACGGCGAGGGTGTACCGCGAGATATTCGCCCACCTGCCCCGCGGCGCCGTCTTGGAACATCACAGCTTGAACGAAGACATCTTACAGGAAGAAGATGCCGAGTCGGGCGACGGTCCCGAGCCTCGCTTGTTGGCCGAGAATTGGGATGCCCCCGTTATTCTGACGACGACCGTCCAATTCTTCGAGTCCCTGATGAGCCACCGTCCGTCGCGGTGCCGCAAATTGCACCGATTGACCAAGAGCGTGATCCTATTCGACGAAGTTCAGTCGTTGCCGATTGAGCTGGCGGTCGCCACGTTGGCGACCGTTGCGCGGTTGGCCGATCCCGAAGGGCCGTACCGAAGTTCGGTTGTTTTTGCCACCGCTACACAACCGGCTTTCGAGACATTGCATGAACCCGTGCGACGCTTTTGCTATCGCGGCTGGCAACCCCGGGAAATCGTTCAAGACGTGCCGAGCCTGTTTCGCGAGGCCGAGAATCGTGTAAACGTCGAGTGGCGACACGATTCTCGGATCGATTGGGACGACTTGGCCGACGAGATCGTTCGTCTTGACCGCGTATTGACGATCGTCAATTTGAAACGTCACGCCGTGGAGTTGATCAACCGTTTGAGAAATACGGTAGGCCCCGAAGAGGGCTTACTTCACCTGTCGACCAGTATGTGTCCGGCGCATCGTAGTCGAACACTTGACGAGGTGCGACGACGCCTCGATGCGAACGAACGCCTTATCCTCGTATCGACACAGTGCGTCGAGGCCGGCGTCGATCTTGATTTCCCGGTCGTCTACCGGGCATTGGCGCCCTTGGAGGCGATCGCCCAGGCGGCGGGGAGATGCAACCGCCATGGGCTGATGGCCCAACCCG
>CAYVVR010000710.1:0-2085 GCA_964454655.1 uncultured Planctomycetaceae bacterium
AACACGAAAGTCGAGCCAGTGTTGCTCGACGATCATCCAACGCGGTGCTCCCGGGTTGACGTTGGACGGAAGTCGCAACGTGTGTTCCTTCTCGCCGGTCACCGTGACGACCTGACCGGGAACGACGTCGTAATCGGCACAACGAAGCGGCGTGCCCACCGGCGGTTCGGGCGCCGCGAGATAGCTGAAAGCCCCCGGAAACGGATCGATGTGTACCAATCCCCGACTGAATCGCGTCGAGGTTTGCCCCAAAATGTTTCCGGCTTCGTCGACGGCGCTGACGATCGCATCTTTTCCCCCGAGCCAAATGGCGATGTCGGAACAGTCGGCGATGGGAATGACCTCGACTCGATCGTCGGGCAAGTAGACGACGGCAAGTTGTCCGTCGGTCGCGACCTTGGGAAATCGCGTGTACCGGCCGCGGGCGTTTGCGTAAAGGTACTCGGGGGAATCGACGTAGTCGGTACGGTGACCGTCGTGAACGGCGCTCCAGGCAATTAGGGACGTTCGGCGTATTGCGTTCTCGTCGCCACGTTCGACGGCCTGTTTGCGAACCTCGGGATCATAGGAAATGAACCATCCGTTCGGCGGCAACTCGGCCTTGTCGATCGTCCACGATTCGCTGGGATGGCCGTTCACACGAACAATCAAGCCGTTGTCGTACTGCACGACCAGCTGCGAGCGGCGGTAGGCACCGGTGGCGACGGCTTCGCTGGAGTCGAGCAGACGGCCGTTTCCGTCGTGATAGCGTATCGAGCGCACCTCGGCGAGGGCATAGTGGGCGGCGGGTTGTTGAACGGCGTAGTAACTTTGGGCAGCAGTGGAAATACCCCCATCGGTGACGAGAAAACCGGTATGCCCGAATGCCAACGTGGCGGCCAGAAAGCGATCGAGTCGCGCCTGGCGTTCCTCGGGTGAGTGGCCCAGTCCTCGGCCCTTGCCGAAGAACATGCCCAAGTTGCCCATGCCGAAGTTGCAGCACAGCGGATGCAGTTTGCGCAGGTCGAAATCGACCAGCCAAGGGTTGACATCGAGTCGGGCGAGTTGGTCCTGGCCGTAATTGCCGTCCGCCAGACCGCAATAGTACCAGTGATTGTTGCCCTCGCTGTAGACCGGCCCGTTCCAAACTTCTTTTTGATGCAACAGCAACTCGCCGTAGGCGTAGTACGTGGCGGCAAACGTTCCGGCACCGGGGACACGCGCGTCGTAATCGCAATATTGCCACGGACGCACGGCCGTATGGACGTCGCAATATCCGGTGTTGAGATTGAATTTCTCTTGGATGATGGGCGCCAATCGAGCCTCTAGTTCGACCGCCCGCGACGGTTTCAGGTTGTAGCAGCGCGGCCAGGCGGTGCGCCATTCGCCCGAGGGAAGTCGAGTGACGTCGTCTTCATTCCAAAAGGCGTTGACGGGGGCGAAATCGGTGTAGTTGTTGTACAAACCGTATCGAATGCCCAAAGCACGGATATTTTCTGCGTACCAGCGTTGTCCTTCATCGCCGCCTTTGCCCGGTGCGGCTTCGGTGCGCAACGTGAAGCTCTCGCCGCCGTCGCGCCATCCCGTTTCGTGGTCGGTGACCAGGAGGTGTCGCATTCCGTACCGCACGATACGCCGCCAGAATTGCCAATCTTGCATGCGATCCCCTGCCCCGTGCGATCGCCACACGACACGGCCGGTTACATGCTTCCACGGCGACTTCGGGTTGGGGACGTTCGGAAGAACTTCTTCGAATCGCGGTGAAAGCGTTAAGAATAGCCGCTCGAAGCAGTCGTTTCGTTTGCCGTCGGTCTTCGGCAGGTAGCGAACGCCGCCGTTGTATACGGTCCCGTCGTCACGATTGTCGTTGATCGCGAACAATTCGGACCCGTTCGAGCGGTAGAAATCGACGATGCCGAAGCCGAAAAGCGGCCCTTCGTCTCGTTTTTCGACGACGACGGCCGGTCGCTGTTGATCACACGTCAGGTACGGTAGTGTCACGATTTTCTTCGGAAAATCGCTCTGCCAGCTACCGAAACGGACTTCTTCGAGGTGTCCGCCGGGCGCGGCAACGTCGATAATCAGCGATTTTTGCCGAATTTGGAG
>CAYVVR010000711.1:0-679 GCA_964454655.1 uncultured Planctomycetaceae bacterium
CGCAGCGAAAGCCGCGCATTGGCCGGGCTGCGACAGGATTGTGAGCGATTCTTGAGTGAAATCGAGCACATGCTCGCGATGTTGCCGACTGCCGACCCGGCGATCGTCGAAAGAACCGTTCACGTACTGAGCCAAGTCCACTACGATCGAAAAATCCGCTTGGTCGTCCAAGATTTGCGCGAAAGCGAATCGGCGCAGGTCGAACGACGCCACGCGCAAATGCAACAAGCGTTGACCGATCTGATTACGGCGGCCGGTGTCGGGGGTTTTCTCGCGATGATCGTCATCGCCTTGTCGAGTACGGCGGCGTTGCGCGCGTACCGCGAAACGGCCTTGGCCGAACAGGCCGCCCGACGGCTGGAGCAAGCCAAGACTTGTTTTTTGGCCAACATGAGCCACGAGATTCGCACGCCGATGACGGCCATCCTCGGCTACGCCGAAATCCTTCAAAACCGACTGAAATCATCCGAAGATGCCGAGGCGATCGACATCATTTTGCGCAACGGACGCCACCTTTTGGAGATCATCAACGACATCCTCGACCTTTCCAAAATCGAGGCGGGCAAACTCACGATTCGCCCCGTGCGGTGTTCGCCGTGCACGATCGTCTCCGAGATCGTTTCGTTGATGCGAGTGCGGGCAAGCGCCAAGAATCTGAAGCTCGTCGTGCGCTATGCGT
>CAYVVR010000711.1:689-2085 GCA_964454655.1 uncultured Planctomycetaceae bacterium
TCCGCCTGCGGCAGATCTTGTTGAATTTGGTCGGTAATGCGGTGAAGTTCACCTCCCACGGTGAAGTGCGTCTCGTCGTTCGCGCGATCGACGTCGACACCGAGCGTCCGCGCATGGTCTTCGAGGTTTCCGACACCGGCCCCGGGATTTCGAAGGAGCAGCTTGGTCGGTTGTTTCGTCCGTTCCAGCAGCTCGAAAGCCGAACGGTTGCCGACGAGAGCGGAACCGGGTTGGGGTTGGTGATCAGCCGTCGCCTGGCCCAAGAGTTGGGCGGCGACATCGAAGTCGAATCGGAACCGGGCAAGGGGAGCACCTTCCGCGTGACGATCGACATCGGGCCGCTCGACGGAGTTCGCATGCTCGATAACCCCAAAGAGGCCCAACAACGACGCGAACCGAAGAACCTCGCGAAGAATACGCAGTTCCGCGGACGCGTATTGCTCGCCGAAGACGGTCCCGAAAACCGGCGTCTGATCACGTACATTCTGAAAAAGGCGGGCGTCGACGTGACCGCCGTCGAAGACGGTCAACAGGCCTGCCGGGCCGCGCTCGATGCGTTGCGCAAGGGGGAACCGTTCGATCTAATCTTGATGGACATGCAGATGCCCGTCATGGACGGTTACGAGGCCGTTCGCCGGCTGCGGGCCGAAGGATACAAGCACCCGATCGCGGCGCTCACGGCGCACGCCATGGAGTCGGATCGCGAAATCTGCATCCAGGCAGGATGCGACGCCTACGCCACCAAGCCGATCAATCGAGAGAACCTATTCACGTTGCTGCGGGAATACTTGATCGAGCTCGAAACGGCCGCCTCGTAGTGTTCGCACATTGGATCTTGCTCGTCATCGCAGCGTACTGGCTGCCGGCCGGAACGCTTGCCCCGCACCGCCGGGAACGGCCCGCCCTCGCAGTCGCACGTCGTCGATCGACACCTCGCCGATTCCCGTGAGGTAAAACCGCACGGCCATCGGTCCGGAGCGGCTTGCCGTGCGATAGAAGCTGAAATGATGCCAGCCGACCGTCTCGCCCAGTCGCAAGGCCAAGGGCGCCCCGTGCTGCGTATCGGTGATCATCAGGCCGTCGACACCGGCGGTGATCGGTCGCGGAATGTACACCCATCCGTCGATTTGCACGGTCTCACCGGCTTGAACCTCGACCGGCGGCGACGTCATCACCACCGGCGGGGCGTCGAGCAAGAGTTGTTGCTCTTCGGTCGTCGCCCGCGCCTCCAAGTGTAGGCCGAACCGTCCCGTGCGAGCGGAAGCCGACGCCAACTCGGCTCGGCCGACGACGCCGTCGACCGGAAACACGACGTGTTGCCATCCGACTCGCGGCACCAATGCCGGATCTTCAAAATCGCCCGCCGGCAAACGGTTCACGCCGCCCGTTTCGGTCA
>CAYVVR010000712.1:0-2081 GCA_964454655.1 uncultured Planctomycetaceae bacterium
ATATTGCTGCGTCCGACGACGACGACTTCGGCGCCTTCCAGCGGCGTTCCCGAACGGGCGATCAGTTCGACGACGCCCGCGGGCGTGCACGGGGGAAACAGCTCTTCCCCGATCAGCAAACGTCCCACGTTCACCGGATGAAAACCGTCGACGTCCTTGTTCGGATCGATCGCGTTGAGCACTTTCGATTCCGAGATGTGTTTCGGCAACGGCAGTTGCACCAAAATGCCGTGCACGGCCGGATCGGCGTTCAACCGATCGATCAAGCCGAGGAGTTCTTCCTCGCTCGTGTCGGCGCCCAAATGATGATGGAACGACGTCATCCCCAATTCGGCGCATGTGCGGTTCTTGGCGGTCACGTACGAGACCGAAGCCGGATCGTCACCCACCAACACGGTCGCCAAACCGGGAGTGATGCCGGATTCTTCCTTGAGCCGGGCCACGGCCTCGGCCAGTTCGCTGCGAATCGCCTTGGCAACTTCCTTTCCACTGATGATTTCAGCCGCCATCGTTTTCCCTCTATGTTTCTCGCATCCCGAATTTCGAAGCGACGGCAAACCGTCGCCAAACCGGGGGGACCGTCGGCCGCTTCGTCGTTATCGCCGCCGACATTCGCCGCCGACGGCCTGCGATCGTCCGCTCATTGTAACCGGCCGATGCGAAGCGCGAACACCGCACGTCGACGAGATTGCCCCATCCGCCGAGTTTTCGGGCGAAAATGAGCCCCCGACGAGAAACCAAGGAAACACGAGGCGCCGTTTTCACGCATGTTGCGACGGCGACGGTTCCGAATCGGCAGACGCCGGATCCGTCGCACGCAGCGGCAACACGGCTCGGACCGTCGTCCCGCGGCCCGGAGCCGAATCGATCTCGGCGCGTCCGCCGAACGAAGCCGCTCGATCGTAGATACCGATCACGCCGAAGTGACCGCCGGGAATCTTCTGCGGATCGAACCCCCTACCGTCGTCCCGCACCTCGATCACCAGATCGCCGTTGGGCTGTTCTAATCGAACGACGATCTTCGACGCCTGGGCGTGGCGCACCGCGTTGTTGACGGCCTCTTGGACGATGCGGAAAACGGCCGTTTCCAACGGCAACGGCAGGCGATGGAAGCGACTTTCGTTCATGAACTCGATGGCAACCTCGGGATGAGCCGCAGCCGTTTCGTGCAAGAAGTTTTCGATCGCCGGCACCGGGCCGCCTTCGTCCAGAAGCGCCGGGCGCAATCCGCGCACCAAGCGCCGGGCATCGCCGACCGCCTCGCGAAGCAATCGCTCGGCTTGGTCGATAAGTTCGATTCCGTCCTCACCGTTCTCCGCCGCCCGTGCTTGCCACGCTTGAAGATTCATCAACGCTGCGGCGGCCTCTTGCACAAAGCCGTCGTGGATCTCGTAAGCCAGCATCTGCTGTTCTTGTTCGTGCCGATGAATCAGCTCGCGGGCCTCACGGCGTGCCGTCTCGGATATCGGCGTTCCATCATCGGGAATCGGCTCGTCGGGCCTCGTGTTCGCTCCCATCGGTGCGATCGGTAATGGTCTCGATCGCCAGCTCGACCAGTCGTCGAGCAGGTAGACCACCGGCACCAACAGAATCATCGCTTCGAGCGACCACGGCGTATGGAAGCGCCCCGCCAGCGTTCCCCACAAGAGGATGGCTTGGCGAACGGCCAAGACGAAGAACGCGACGGCCGGCGACCAATGCGGGTCGCCCCGTTTGCTTCGGCGAACGGCTGCAATCGCCGCCCACACCGCGGCCGCGCAGCCGGCCAAGATTACCGCCGACTCGGGACTCACCGTGTCCGCCTTTCTCCGGCGTCGTTCGCCGGATTTTGGGGTCGATCTCCTAATACTCCCCTCACTGCGGCAACATCAACGGTGCTTTTCGTCGCGCATCCAGCCCTTCCCATTGTCGTGCGGCACGCGCCTCGCGTCTTCCCCGCCAAAGGCGAGTGCTCTCTCATCTAACGTTTCATATAGGATATCGGTTGCCATTTTTTGGCGACCAAGCCAAAAGAGGCGCAAAACGATATCATTTCCCTCGTGTTTGCGGCACGTAACAGTCGCCGGGAATGTACCTTTGAT
>CAYVVR010000713.1:0-2079 GCA_964454655.1 uncultured Planctomycetaceae bacterium
GCTTACTACCGCCGCCCCCTCGTAATCGACGGATTGATTTCTTCCACCGGCGCGTTGCTCGCACAACGTTTGGCACCCGCGGCCGCCGACGCCATGATTGCGGCTCATCGTAGCGCCGAGCCGGGGCATCGGATCGTTTTGGAGTCGCTCGGCAAAGAGCCGTTTATCGACTTGGGGTTCCGGCTGGGCGAAGGAACGGGATCGGCCTTGGCGATGAACATCGTCGATGCCGCCGCCCGATTGCTGACCGAAGTTCGCACGTTCGCCGAGGCGGCGGTGTCGGAGGCCGAGGCATGATGCGTCGTTTTCTCGCGGCACTGTCGTTTCTCACCATCGTTCCCGTGCGGTTGCACGATGACGATTTTCCGACGCTTTTGACGCGGAGCGTCTGGTGGTTTCCCGTGGTCGGCCTGTTGATCGGTTGTTGGTGTGCGGGAATGCGGTCGATCGTCGAACCGGTGTTGTCGCCTTCCGTCGACGCCGTCGTGTGCGTGGCGCTGCTGGCTGCGGCACACGGGGGATTTCATCTCGACGGTTTGGCCGATACCGCCGACGGTTGTGCCGCGCCCGTCGATCGGACGCGAGCTTTGGAGATCATGCGCGATAGCCGCGTGGGAACGTTCGGCGTTCTCGCCTTGATGCTGTGTTTGGGGCTGAAGGTCGCGGCGATCGGCGACATGTCGGCGACTCGCGTGCCTTGGGCTTTGGTGACGGCGGCGGTAAGCGGACGAAGCGCCGTGCTACTCGTTCCGGCAATGTTGCCGCCGGCTCGTCCCGACGGACTCGGCCGGCTGTTCGCCGAAGCATGCGGCTGGAAGACGGTCGTCTATGCCTTGGCGATCGCCGCGGCGGTCGGTTGGCTGGGACTGGGGGGGTTCGGAATGGCAGCGGTATCGGCCGCGGCGGTCGGTACCGGCGTGGCGGCAATGGCGGCTTATCGGCGGTTGGGAGGATTTACGGGAGATATCCTCGGGGCCGTTTCGGAACTCTCCGAAACGATTGTGTTGGTCGTTTGTGCCGCTCGGTAACGGTTGGAAGAGAGTACGCAGGACAAACGGTCGGTGAACGCATTTCGGCACGGGGGACAAATCGACGATGCGGCACGCGCCGCAGGATGTTCGCCTGAGGAGTTGGTCGACTTCAGTGCGGCGATCAACCCATTGGGGCCGCCTCTGTGCGCGTTTCACGCCGCTGCACGGGCACTGGACCGCGTGGAACACTATCCCGATCCGTATTGTCGTTCGCTGACGTCGGCGATTGCCCGCTTTCACGGCATCGATGATGATCGCGTCGTATGCGGCAACGGCAGCAGCGAGATTCTCTACGCGTTGCCGAAGGTGCTGTCGCCTCGTCGCGTCGTGGTCGTCACGCCCTGCTACGTCGATTACCTGGATGCCGCAACACGTCACGACATCGAGATCGCGGACGTCGCGTGTCGGGAGGAAAAGGATTTCGCCGTCGATTGGGATGCATTCGAGTCGGTGTTGCAGCGCGACGATTTGGTGATCGTCGGCTTTCCGAACAATCCGACGGGCAAAGCATTTTCGAAAGAAACGTTTACGGCGATCGTCGAGCGACATCCCGAGGTCGATTTCGTCGTCGACGAGGCCTTCGCCGACTTCCTCACGCCCGAGCGTTCATTCGTCGAAAACGACTATGAGAATCTGTTGGTTCTGCGATCGTTGACGAAGTTCTACGCCGTTCCGGGGCTGCGATTGGGATATGCCGTTGGGCGTCGAGACGTCGTTTCGCGGTTGCGAGATTGTTTGCCGCCCTGGTCGGTCAACAGCGTATCGCAAGCCGTCGGTGCGGCGATACTCGACGACGACGCCTATCGTCGCACGACCCGCGAGACGCTCGTTCGTTTGCGATCGCAGTTGATTGCCGATCTGGAAAATCTTCCGGGCTTGCATGTCGTTCCGTCGGAGGCCAACTACCTGTTGGTACGGACGACGGACCGTCGGTGGCCTGCAAGCCGACTGTACGAGGCGTTGTTGTCGCGTCGTCTCGTTATCCGCTGTTGCGACAACATTCCGGGCCTCGACGATACGTACTTTCGGGTTGCCGTACGCAGCGAAG
>CAYVVR010000714.1:0-2074 GCA_964454655.1 uncultured Planctomycetaceae bacterium
CGACGACGTTTACGTTCGTCGGAAAACGTGAACGAGCGGATGCTGGGTGAGAACCTGGCCGTCCTGTACGACAATGCAAACGTCCGGATCGTCGTGAGTTCCGAATTGCTCAATCGGATGGCACCGCCCCGCGATCCCGAGCGCGAGTGCGTGCAAGACACGATTTTGGGGAAACCCGTGCACGGCGAGAGCGTGACCGAGACGAGAGTCGCCTTCCGCACGATTCCCGATCCGAACAAGGCGCGTTTGGCCTTGGTGATCGAAGGCGACGTCTATTCGCAAACGCAATCGGAAAGCGGGCCGGCCGTGTTGTACAACGACAGCTACTCGCACTACACAGCGGAAAAAGCCATCGACGTGTCGCCTGAAGGTATCGTGACGCATCCGGCGGTCGTCGACGTCGAAAACAAGACGGAGTTGCGCGACGTCGAAACGCCGCTGGACCCGATCCCGATCTTGGGGAGTTTGGCGGAAGAGATCGCCCGCGACGAAGTCGCCAAACGGCACTACGCGATGACGCAGGAAGTGCGTATGAAAGTGGCCGCCAAGGCTAAAAGCCGCATCGACACCGAAGCCGACGCTCGCTTGGGGGAATTGAACGAACGATTCCAAAGCGGCATCCTGCAACCGTTGGCCGGGTTGTCGCTGGGGCCTGAATGGTTGGCCAGCTACACCACCGACAGTCGCTTGGTATTGCGGTGGCGATTGGGCGGGCCGGATCAATTGGGCGGGCACACATTGCGTCCCTGGGCGCCGGCGGATAGTCTCGCCAGTTGCCAGGTCCATCAGTCGGCGATCAACAACTTCATCGCCCGGTTGAGTCTGGAAGGAACCGATTATCGGTTGCCCGAATTGCAACAACGCTTGCGGGATCATCTCAACCTGCCCGTCGAAGACGACCCCGAGGCCGACGAACACAGCGACGTGTTCATTCGTTTCGCCGATCGCAATGCGGCTTACGTCGAAATGGACGACGGCCGACTGGGGATCGTGCTCTCCATCGACGAGTTGCGTCGTGCCCCGTACCAATGGCGCAACTTCCAGGTTCGCGCCTACTATCGGCCGCACATCGAAGAAAATCGGATCGAGCTGGTTCGCGACGGCGTCGTGCAGTTGGCCGGAAAGCTCGACCTGAAATCGCAGATTGCGCTCCGCGGCGTATTTAGCAAGACCTTCTCGAAAAACAAGCCGTGGGACATCACGCCGAAATTCCTTGAAGAGCGCCCGGGATTGGAACGTGTCGCCATCACGCAGTTCCAAATCGACGACGGCTGGATCGGGATTGCCTTGGGGCCGAAGATCGACGGCCGCAAGCCGCTGATCGTGCGTCGCGAGACGAGTATTACGCGTTGATCGGCGCGTGGGACGGGCATTCAGCGACGCTACGGCGAGAACAGCTCGAAACGCCGACGAAATGGGCCGACGCGCGTTCACGCGTCGGCCCGTCGTATTCCAGAAGATGTCTTCAAGACGCTCTTTGTGGCGGGGATCGTCGCCGATCTCAGCCGAGGGCGAATTTTCGCAAATCCCCTTCGATCGCGTCGAGCAAGGCAGCGGCCTCTTTCCGGGCGGCTGAGACATCGGCAAACGTACCCGGCGCGGCGTAGGCGAACATGTAAAACTTGATTTTCGGTTCGGTTCCCGAGGGACGAACGGCGACGTAGTTGCCTTCGCGTTCCAATTCGAGGATCACAAGGTTGCCCTTGCGAGCCGCATCCATCGCCCAGGCCAGATCGTCTTCGTGTTCGACGACCGGCTGTTGGAGATCGCGGACGGCGGCGATTTTCAGACCGCCCAGCGACTCCGGAGGCGACGTCCGAAAACGCTTCATGACCTCGTCCATCATTTGTTTGCCTTGCGAGCCGGGCATCTTCACCGAGATCGTCTTTTCGGCGTGCACGCCATGCTCGGCGAACAATCGCTCCAAACGCGTGTGCAAAGTTTCGCCCGCCGCCTTGCATTGGGCGGCCAGCTCGGCCAACAGCATCGACGCCACGCCCGCATCCTTGTCGCGGGCATGGTCGCCGACGAGAAAACCGTACGATTCCTCGGCGCCCAGCACGAAGTTTTCGGT
>CAYVVR010000715.1:0-2074 GCA_964454655.1 uncultured Planctomycetaceae bacterium
CCTCCAACCGATCGACATCGACCACGCCCTGCGGAGTGACGCTTACGGTGTCGAAGCGTCCTCCCAGATCCAAGACGTGCTCGGCCGCTCGCAACACACTAGGATGCTCGATCGCCGAAACGACCACGTGGACATCGCGCCAGGTCGCCCGAGCCGAAGCAATGCCCAGCAAGGCCAAGTTGTTCGACTCGGTTCCGCCGCTGGTGAAGATCAGGCGATCCGGTTCCGCCCCGCGAAGACGTCCTCCCAGCAACTCGACGATGTGGTCGCGGGCCTCTTGAAGCCGGCTTTCCGCACGACGCCCTAGTTCGTGTTGGCTGGCCGGATTCCCGAATTCCCCCTTCCAACACGAAACCATGGCCTCGACAACTTCAGGCCGAATCGGTGTGGTCGCGTTGTAATCGAAATTGAGGCGTTTCATGCCTTCATTATGATCGTCCGGCCGTCCCACGCCACGGGAACCCCTCTTCAAGAGCTTATCACCCCCACCCAAGACGGTTCGCGCGATCGATCGTAAGGTACAGTTTCTTAGAGAGAGAAAAGGCGTCGCTTCGGAAATCATCACAAGGCCGACTGGTCGACCGGAAGCCTCATGCAGCGTTGTTTACGAAGAAAAGCCGGATGGCTGCTCCGTTGGGGGACGGCAATCGTAGCGAGCCTTGCCGCGGCCGGCACCGTCGCTGCGTTGGAGCCGGAACTGGGCATGTTCCGCCTAACCGTCTCAGGAACGTCGATCGAGGGATCGCCGCTGGCGATTGGTACCGATACCGTTTGCTTCTTGAGCCGAGACGGCAAGCTGTGGAACCTTCCGCGGTCGGCCACCAAAGCCTGGCAACAAATCGGTGATCGTTTCCGTCCTTATGCGCCGTCTGAATTTCGAGCGGAATTGCTGCGCGAATTGGGAGACGGCTACGAGGTCAGCGGAACCACCCATTACTTGATCGCCCATCCGCGAGGACAAAAGGACCGCTGGGCGACTCGTTTCGAAGAACTTTATCGGAACTTCGTTCGGTATTTCCGTGTGCGCGGTTTCACGCCGCAAACGCCCCCTTACCCGCTCGTCGGCATCGTCTGCCGCAATCGAGACGAATTTCGCCGCATCACACAACAAAGCGGGCAAACCGTTTCCGAGAATGTGCTCGGCTATTACGACCGCCTAAGCAATCGTATCCTCATCTACGACATCGCCGCCACGTCGGAAGCGATGCGAGTGGCATCGACCGACGATGCCGTCATCTACCACGAGGCCACTCATCAAATGGCCTTCAACACGGGCTTGCACGAACGAACCGGTGAGACGCCGCTATGGCTGGCCGAGGGGCTGGCAACCCTGTTTGAAGCCCCCGGCATCTACGATGCATCGGCCCATCCGTCGCTGATCGACCGTATCAATCGTGGACGTCTTGCCGAGTTTCGGTCGCGGCTGCGCAAGCGACATACTGAAGAAGTCATCCGCTACACCGTAAGCAGCGATGCCATTTTCCGCGATCATGTCGAGTTGGCCTATCCCGAAAGCTGGGCGTTGGTATTCTACCTGACCGAGAAGCATCCACGGGAATTCGCTCGGTATCTTCGCGTTACCGCCTCACGCCCGGCGTTCGGAAAGTACCGTGCAACAGATCGACTCCGTGACTTTTTGCAGTGCTTCGGCGGCGATTGGGAGATGCTCAACGCGCGTTTTCTGCGTTTCATCGACTCGTTGCCGTAGACAGGCGGCACGGGTGCCGGCTCTCACACGATGGGGCAACAGGGGGCGCCCACAGCCGGTCGCTCCACCAGACGGTCAATGATTCGTCGAAGCGCCTGCTTCTTGCCGCACGATAATCGGCACGACCGAGTCGCCGCTTTCCACCGAACGCCAACGCGACCGGATGAGCGTAAAAACCGAGAGGAAAATGATCCCCCACCCTAGAAGGCTCGGTTCAAACCACAGCCACCACGCCACCCCCAACATGGTTCCCAAGGCATGAGGAAAACGTCTTGCGAAGGCATCCCATCGTTTACCGAGCAAGACGACCACCCCCAAGACGACCACCGCAAGCACTCCGCCGAGTGTCGAGGCCCGAGGAGGCGA
>CAYVVR010000716.1:0-2073 GCA_964454655.1 uncultured Planctomycetaceae bacterium
TTTCGACCAGGTCGGTGCGGGTAACTACGTGACCAAGGTCATCTACCTGCCCGATCCAGAATATCAAGACCTGGCCGTCGCCGGCCCCGACACGCTGGTCAGCACGCGTTTGGATCCCGGTGTCGATCCGGTCATCGAAGCCGATCGTCGCGGCTCGATCTTGGCGATCGTCCGGCTGGGTAATCGTGATCTCGAATTGCCCGGCGATTCGGCCGACGTTCAGAACGTGGTTCCCGCCGGGTACGCCCCGGGAATGCCCCCCGGATTCGGCGCAGCGGCTCCCGGAGTCCCGATGGCCGGTCCTTCGAATTACATTTCGGGCGTCACCGGCCCGCAGTACGGGATGCCGATCAGCGGCACGCCGATCGGACTGGCCGGCCCGCCGCACGTGCCGTTGGGTGCTCCCGCGGGACTTCAAAAGCATGTCATGCGTAATCACACGCACGTTCACATGCCGCAACCGTCCTCGAAGGTTCGCATCGACGTGAAGCAAACGCCCGGCATTTCGTATCCGAAACCGGCCGACCACGTCTGGATTTCGGAGCACACGACCAGCGGGCTGAACATGTTCCATCAGCCGCTGTCGGATCGCGTGCAAGTGTTGAACGAGCCGACGGAATCCTGCCCGGCGGACGTCGCTCCCGTTCAATGACAAGCATCGTTTGATGCAATCGAAAATCGAAACGGCTGCCTCGCCCGCATAACGATCCGCGAGGCAGCCTTCCTTCGACGATTATTGCGTCACCGACGCATCGGCCGGTTTCGGCCGACGCCTCACTCGGTCACTTCACGACATGGAATCGGTTCTCATGCAGTCCACTAGCGGGCGAGCCTTGAATCGGACACGACATCGTCGAGCGACGGTCATCTTGTGTTCCGTGATCTATTTGGCAGCGTCGGCTTGCCTCTCGATCGGCGAATCGGCGGCGCAGCAACCGAACGTCCATTTCTATCACATGGGCACGATGCCGCCGGGGTTGGTCGGCGCCACTCGCTTGCAACGCGGCGGCCCGGTAAACGGTTACTTCCAACCGGTCGAGTTCCGCGGCCCGGCCGGGCTACAAGTCGCCCCGGCCGAAAACGGTAGGTTCGCGGAACCGGCGAATTGCCCCGCCGATTTCGGTTTTCTGGTCGGCCATGTGTATCGTCTGCGTGTGACCGGCATTCCCGATTACCCGGGGATGGAACTTTTCCCGACCGTCGAGATCGTCGACCGGCTTTATCCACCGGTCGGCCAAGAGGCACAATTTCCGGTCGTCGTGGATCTAACGCTCGACGATCTAAAGTTGGCGTTGGAAGGCAAGTTCGTCACGCGGGTCATCTATGTCGAAGACCCCATGAAAGCGATGCCCGTCTCGTTCGACGGCAAACAACAACCGTGGTTCGAAGTGAAGCCGGGTACGGACCCCTTGGCGGTCGCCGATACGCTCGGCCGCCCGATCGCAATCTTGCGGATGGGTGGGGTCGTCCCGATGTCTGAAAATATCGACGCCGGGTTTGCGTACGGTTTTCCGCCGTTCGTGAAGTATCCGCCGAAGGTGAAGTTGCTGCCGCGGCCGCCGAAACCCGCCGCGACGGGTTCCGCTTTACCGGCCGATCGACAGGAAAAGTAAATATGCAGGGAGGCATCCGGGGAATGCATCGGCTCTTCGTCGGTCGAACGACGTGTCTTTGCCTAGTGTCGCTGGCGACACTATCCCTTTCATCCTGTCGCCAGGCGTTGCCGACGTACGCGCCGCCGTCGATCGCCGGGGCCCCCTCCCCTGCCCTGTCGATGCCCGCCGATTCCCTGCCGCCGCAAGCCTACGCGGACGTTCCGATGTCGCCCCCACCTGCCGTGATCGGCCCCAACGGGGAAGCTCTTCCGGTCGGCACGCCGTTGGGAGCGGCTCCCCAGACTTCGTGGAGTCCTCCCGGTATCGCCGGTCCCTGGCCGCAAGACGAATACTTAGCCGACGGCGGCGATCTTCCGCCGTTTGCTCGACTCGACGACCGCGTCATCCGTGGAGTCAACATGGAAGATACCGTCGCGTACTATAGCGGCCCGGACGGCAAAACCCAGGTCGCCGCCAG
>CAYVVR010000717.1:0-2070 GCA_964454655.1 uncultured Planctomycetaceae bacterium
CACCGGGCATCGTGGGGGTCGCGGTGGGAACGCGGCCCGATTGCGTGCCCGACCCCGTCTTGGACATGATCGCCGAGATTCGCAGTCGGTTGTGGGTATCGATCGAGCTGGGATTGCAGTCGGCTCACGACCGAACGTTGCAACGGATCAATCGCCGTCACACGGTCGCCGATTTCTTTGACGCGGTACGCCGCTGTCGGGCGAGGGAAATTCACGTCGGGGTGCACGTCATTTTGGGCCTTCCCGGCGAAACACGCACGGAGATGATCCAGACGGCGGAACGCCTGGCCGCGTGCGATTATCAGTCGCTGAAGTTGCATAACCTGTACGCAGCACGGAATACGCCCTTGGGAACGGCTGTCGAGCGGGGCCAGATTCGACTGATCGAACGCGATGAATACGTTCAGGCCGTCGTCGATTTCTTGGAACGTACCCCGCCGCACGTCGTCATCGAGCGGCTGACGGCAGAAACGTCGCCGGAATATCTCGTGGCGCCCGAGTGGTGTCTCGACAAGGCAGCCCTACGGCAGGCCATCGTCGATGAATTGGAACGCCGTGATACCTACCAAGGGAGGCTGGTCGAAAAGGTGGCGAAACAGCAGTGACCGCGTGTCGCGCCGGCGCTTGGACGCGTATAATAATAACGAGCCGAGAGAAGGTCAGGCGGTCGCTCGGCGACTCGGCGATTTTCGCCGCTCGCCGGGAGGAAAGTCCGGGCTCCACGGGATCGCAGTGGTGGGTAACGCCCACCGGCCGCGAGGCCAGGGAAAGTGCCACAGAAAACAGACCGCCTCACGGGAAACCGTGGGGTAAGGGTGAAACGGTGAGGTAAGAGCTCACCAGCAGGTCGGGTGACCGGCCTGGCTAGGTAAACCCCACTGGGAGCAAGGTTAAGCAGGAAGGAGTGATCCCGCGAGGGATCCACGGCTTGATCCCGGCCGTTTTCCTTCCGGGTGGACCGCTAGAGCCGGCGGGTAACCGTTCGGCCCAGAGAAATGACCGCCACGCCCTTATTGGGGCGACAGAACCCGGCTTATCGACCTTCTCGAGGCTTTTTTCTTTGCGCCCACGTGAAGCTGCACGTCTTCGTTTCCGGCGAACAGACCCGCGATGCGGAAGGCTTGTCAGAGGCGTTCCTCTTTGGGGCGCCGTTCGCTCCGACTAGTGGGGCGACGGCCGCCGAATTGGCGCGCTTGCGGCACGTATTCCTGGTCGATGATCTGCAACAGCTTCGAGATGCACAACCGGTTGATGCTGGTGCGAAGCTCCCACGCTTCTTGGGCGAGTGCTTCTTGGATGCTCTTCGGGACGCGCACGGTGATCATCGTCAACGGCTCGTCTTTTTTCGGCTGGTTGCCCTGCTGCGAGCGGAGCATCGTCAGTAGGTATTGCACGCGGTGGTAGGTGGGCGTGTTTTCGAAGGTTTTCCAATCCTCGGGGCGAGGAAATAGTGAACGGACCAGGCCGTCGACGCCGAGGATTCGATTGAAAAACGTGACCCAGTCGGCGCCTTCTACGACGAGCTGATCGGCGGCTTCCTCGATTTTGCGGCAGCGTTGTTCGATTTCCGACTCGGTGATCTCGCGGGCGGTCTTTTCGGTGGTCATGTCGGTTCCTCCGTGGCGTGTTACCGGTATCCGTGACTCGTCCCAATCTTCGCCCGAAGACAACCGGCAAATGGGGCCGTTCCGTCGACCGATTGCCGTCACAACACTAGTGACAAACTGTGGTTGTTGCGATATTGCATCGCAGCACTGTGGTGAAGTGTCGTGGTGCTAGCGGTGCTTGCTGTGGTGTATCTGGCAGCGAAATTTTGTGTGTCGTATTTGCCTGTGTTTTAGTGGGTTGCGGCGAATGTCGCATTTCCCAAGTGTCCGCTTTAGGGAAAGTTTTCGGGCTGTTTGGGTGATGGCGGGTGGTTGTGTAAATGCAACGTAGAGCTAGTTCGAACGGTGGGTATGTGGTCGGGTGGGGCCGGTGTTGCGTGGCGCAGAGGATTTGTTTGACGGTCTCTCAGGCGGTCAATTAGAATGGATAAAACCTGAAACGACGTCGTATCTTCTCTTCTCT
>CAYVVR010000718.1:0-2054 GCA_964454655.1 uncultured Planctomycetaceae bacterium
ATTTCAACGACTGCGCGGCGAAACCGTTTCGACACGAGACCGAAGCGGTACGCCCATGCCCGATCCAAGATAGAAACCGGGATGCGGCGGCTGGTTGTAACCGACGTTTTGCCACGCCACGCCCAACCGGTACACGGGATCATGCATCAACGTGACGAACCGATGTGGAGTCGGAAGCGACGTACTGAAGACAAGCAGGCTCGAGCCGTCGGCACTCGGCCAAATGACTTCTTCCCGCCAGTCGCCGAGGATATCGGCCGATAGGCATGGATTGGCCTTCGTGCCGTTGATCGATACGGCGCCGCGCGTTGCGGCATCGAAGAGCAGGTCGCTGCGCTCGGTGTGCGGGTTCCATTTGGCAATGTGGGTTCCGTCGAGCAACTCGCGCAGCAGATCACCGTCCCACCACACGGCGAAATTGCATTCGTGCGGAGCGCGTTCCGCTATTTTGTGTCCGCGGCAATCGTACAATCCGGCCAAGCCGCCGCCTTTGGCCCAACATTCCAGGCCGAGACGGCTTGGATCGACGTCACACGCAAGCCCGCGTCCTACATCAGGCGAGGCCACCCCCCAAAGCACCTTGCCGGTGGCCGCATCACGCAGATTCGCGCCGAACGGATGCGAAGGGTGTTCGTGGATCCCGAAGACTTCCAGGCCCGGTCGTTCGGGATCGATGTCGGTGACGTGTAGCGCGTCGCCGTGTCCGAAGCCCGTCGAGTAGAGCCCCGAGCCGTCGTGGTCGATTGCGCACGCGCCGTAGATGATTTCGTCTCGTCCGTCTCCGTCCACATCGGCCACGGCAAGATTGTGGTTACCTTGGCCGGTGTAGATTTTTCGGTCGGGATCGGCATCGGTGTCGAACGTCCATCGGTGGATCAGGCTTCCGGAGCGAAAATCCCACGCAACCAGCACGATTCGCGTGTAATACCCTCGCGCGAAAACAAGACTCGGCCTTCGGCCGTCGAGATAGGCGACGCACGCCAGAAACCGGTCGGATCGGTTGCCGTAATCGTCGCCCCATGCCTTTACGTCGCCGCGTGGCGGAAGGTAAGGAACGGAATCACGCACGGCGCCGGTGCGTCCGTCGAACACGGTCAGATATTCGCGGCCGGTAAGGATGAGCCCCTGTTCGTTGCGGTAGTCGGCTTCAGGATCGCCGAGGACGCGGCCGGTTCCGTCCCGCGTTCCGTCGGACGTGCGACAGGCGATTTCCGCCCGGCCGTCGCCGTCGAAGTCGTAGACCAAAAACGGCGTGTAGTGCGCGCCCTCGCGGATGTTTTTCCCAAGATCGATTCTCCAAAGGAGACGGCCTTCGAGCGTGTAGGCTTCGAGTTTGGTCTGCCCCGTTGGGCCTCGTTGAGAGTTGTCGCGCGGCGACATCTCTTGCTTGAGGACGATTTCGTAGTCGCCGTCGCCGTCCAGATCACCCACCGACGCGTCGTTCGGACGGCACCCCGACGGCGTTCGAAGCGGGATTCGCAGAAACCCGGCTTCCCAAATCGCGGCGCGTGCCGAGGCTGCAACAGGCCTGTTGCCGTCCAGGCTTTCCACGATGTAAGCAGTCGTCGTGGCCGGCGGAGCCCGGTCGATGAAGAAAGTCGGTTGTCCCGGGCGGCACGTAAATACCGGTTCGGGCGAACGATCGTTTGCGAGACGAAGCACGCGGAACGTACGATCGGCGGGATCGTCGGCGGTGAGCCGCCACGAAACCGCCACGTCGCCTTGGCGTGTGCGGATCGCAACCACTCCGCGGTCGAGTTTTTCGACGAATCGTGTGGTTGAGACCTCGGCCGAGATGCGCGTACCGCTCATGCAAAGAGCAAAGGCCAAGCCGAGATACGCAAGCCCGTGCCGTCGACAGATTCGCAAACAGGCGCCGAACATGGTGCGTTCCGCTCAAAAGGATGGGGGAGAGTCGGTGAGTGCATCGCCGGTCCGGTTTCGCGGGACCGGCAACGGCCGACCGGGCATCTTCAAGGAAAATCAATTCACCGGCTCATACACCCGACCGTTCGACCGCCGCAAGGCCTCCTTGATCGCCGCTTTCGTCAATC
>CAYVVR010000719.1:0-2039 GCA_964454655.1 uncultured Planctomycetaceae bacterium
CGATGCCGCCGGCACAACCCGCTCCGCCTGCTCAACCTCCAGCCCCGGCGCAACCGGCGAATCCGTTCGCCTTCTGAAAAAAATTTTCACGCGAATCGAACTCGACCGCGTCGCGCCGCTTGCGACGCGGTTTTTCTTTTCCCCAAGCCTACCCGGGAGAGAAAGCCGAAACGAAAAGCTAGGGGCTTTGCGAGTTTTACAGAAAGCCTCTCACCGCCCGATTGAAAGGCTTCGGCGATTCCGGTATAGTAAAGCGTTTTCCGCGAAAGCCGTCGGCTCGATTCGGGCAGCTGCCGGCCGAGGACCGCGGCACACGAGACAACCGACCGAGGAACGTGCCGTTCGGCGACGCCCTGCGACTTCGCCGCGTTGGGATGCCCGCCGGTCACGTTTGAAATCCGAAATACATTCGAAAAATTTTCCGAGGAGCGTCCAGCCATGACCATGGACCGAAGTCTCCGCATTCGTCGGGCCTTGGTGAAGGTCCGCAGTGTTCTTACGCGAGCCGAGCGTCTTCAGCGGCTGAAAGATGCCGATCGCTGGAGCGAGGGCGACGATCCGTTGCACCTCCCCAAGGTTCGCGTGCAAAAGATCTCGATGAAGAAGAAGAAAAAGAAGAAGGGCCCCGAAAGCGACGAAGAAAAGTAATCGCTTCGATCGTTGCCCGCTGTTGGAATCACTCGAAACGAGCCTCTTCACTCGAGGCTCGTTTTTTATTGCGCGCCGCGCGACCGCGGTAGGTAAATGTGATGCGTAGGGAAATACGGGCCTGTCGCCTTGGCGCAAATTTCGGCGAAGCGGCCGCTTCTGCGTGAATTTCCTCCCGAGGCCGTTACAATGCCGGGTTTGGATGGCAATCCTCGCTTGTTGATCGTTTCACATACGGAGCGCGGCGATGCAAGTTCACCTCGAATACGGTCGTAACGGGATGACGGTCGATCTTCCCGACGAGAACGTGGTGAAGGTCCTCCAGTATCGCCCGGCACCGGCCCTTACCGATCCGAAGGCGGCCCTGCGGGAACGCCTGAACGCTCCCATCGGCACGCCGCCTTTGGCCGAACTGGCCAAGGGACGCCGGAACGCGTGTATCGTCGTTTGCGATATCACCCGCCCCGTTCCCAACGCGTTGATCTTGGGCGAAGTGCTGCCGATTCTCGAAGCGGCGGGAATTCCGCGGAATGAAATTCTCATCCTGATCGCTACGGGTTTGCATCGCCCCAACGAAGGCGAAGAGCTGGAGCAAATCCTCGGCCCCGAGATCCCCCATAACTACCGTGTCGAAAACCACAACGGTCAAGCGCTCGACGAACACGTGAACTTGGGAACGAGTCCGCGGGGCGTGCCCGTCTGGATCGACCGACGTTACGTCGAAGCCGATTTGAAAATCACCGTCGGCTTGATCGAACCGCACTTCATGGCGGGCTTTTCGGGCGGCCGCAAGCTCATTTGCCCCGGCTTGGCGGCCTTGGAAACGGTCAAAGTGTGGCACTCGCCGCAATTCCTCGAACACCCCAACGCGCGGGCGGGCACGCTGGAACAGAACCCCGTCCACGAAGAAAACACCTGGATCGCCCGCAAGGCCGGGTGCGACTTCATCATCAACGTCGCTCTGGGTGAAGATCGGAGCATCTTGCACGTGACCGCCGGCGACATGGAGGCCGCCTTCCACGACGGAGTCGCCTTCGTGCGTCAGTGCGTGTGCGATACCGTTCCCGAGCCGGTCGATATCGTCGTCACCAGCTCGGCCGGATACCCGCTGGACGCCACCTATTACCAGTCGATCAAGGGTATGGTGGCCGCCGAACCGATCGTCAAGCCGGGCGGCACGGTCATCATCGCGGCGGAGATCTCCGAGGGAATCGGCAGTCCCGAGTTCTGCCGCATCTTCGACGAAAACGACTCGATCGACACCTTCATGGCCAAGCTCGAAAGCGGCGACTATTTCCGCATGGATCAATGGCAACTGGAAGAGCTTGCCAAAGTGCTGCGCAAAGCCCGCGTGGTGATGGTCACCGAGGGACTGTCGGCAGAGCAGCTTT
>CAYVVR010000720.1:0-2034 GCA_964454655.1 uncultured Planctomycetaceae bacterium
CGTCATCGCCGCCGCCGCCGAATCCTTGGCCGCCGCCGCGACCGCCATAACCGCCGCCGCCATATCCGCCGCCACCGTAACCGCCGAGTTCACCGCCGAGGCCGCCCAGTCCGGCCTGGGCCAGCACCGGAACCCCGGCAAACGCCTGCGGAAGACCGACGGTAAGCGGCTTGTCGGTCTTGTTTTTCACGATCACCCGGCACTCGGTCGAGTCTTTCGGGATCAGTTGGACCTCGATTTGGCCTGCCTCGATGGCCTTGAACATGTCGACCGCCGCTTCCGGGGCGGGCGAATTCTTCGGGGCCGGTTGGTCGGCGGCAAACGCCTGCACCCCCACCCCGACCAGCAACGCGCTCACCAAAAGGCCGATGTGCCGGTAGAACCGTTTCATTGTTTCCTCTCCAGAAAAGAGCAATCTCAGAATACCGCGCCGACCGCGCGAAGTGGGTAAGTCGATCCTGGGCGAACGCCACGTCGCCCACAAGCTTATGTGTCGAAATTGCACCGAAAAGCAACGACACACAAACCACCCCCAATCCTCACCGGGATAGAGGTCGCTGTGTAGGTTTAGTCTAATTGGGAAGTTTAGAAAAGCCAAGCGGAATTGAACGCCGATCCCAACGCCGGGCCCTTTTCGGCGCTTGCGACCGACGCATCGTTCCAGTTGGTTCAATTATACCGAATTTTCCGGAAACCATGCCGGGAAAACGTCGAGGATTCGACGTTGCCTGCTTCGGTTAGACGTCTTACCGGAGCAAGAAGTTCCGTCGCTCGGTCGAGTGGTTTTTGTTGGCCTTTCGGAGGGGGGTAATTTACCTGGACGGTGCAGCTTTTGGAGCTTACCGGCGTGCTATCATTGACAGACGGTTGCTGCATTCTGTAGACTGCTTCATTTTACGCTGTCATCCGATGGGGGTTTCTCGGGCGACCCGCAGCACGGCCCGGTAAAAAGACCTGTCGGTGTCAACTTGCCCGGTCCACACGCGGGCGTTGCCGACAAGGGAAGGCGACACGACGAGGGAATTCGGGACCGACCCGTTCGGTTCCATCTACCGGTCATCGATTTGTGGTTCGGGAGGGACGAATCACAACAGGTTTGAATGCTTGTTCGAGACCAGGAAAAGTAACGAACGCGGGCGCGCGGCGACGCGCTGCTTGGAGCGGCCGACCGCTCGAGAGAACTTTTGCAACGGGTGAAGCGTACCTTATGCCTGTTGTGGCTGCGTGACGACATTTGCACCTCTTATTCCGGAGAAGGGTTGCCATGAAATTGGTAAAGATGATGGAAAACGCGATGCGTCGGCCGGTCGTGCCGGCATCGGCGTTGGCCGTCGCCGCTTCATTGGGATGCGGCGGATGGGCTTGGGCCGAGGAATCGGGCGCGGCCGCCCAAGCGACGGCCGGCGGTAGCACTTGGTGGGTGTTCATCTATTGGTTCTTGGCGTTGGCCAGCTCGATTACCGCCCTCTATTTCGCCTGGAAATTCTTCCGCGACATGATGAAGGCGGACGAAGGCACGCCGGAGATGGTCGAGATCGCCGGCTACGTCCGCGAAGGCGCGAACGCCTACTTGTGGCAGCAATACAAGGTGGTGGCGATCTTCTTCGTCGTCATCGTGATTCTTTTGGCAATCGCGGCGTTCGGTTTGCATGCACAAAGCACCTGGGTACCGTTTGCCTTCCTCACAGGTGGCTTTTTCTCGGGTTTGGCGGGTTGGTGCGGCATGAAAACCGCCACCTGGGCGAGCAGCCGAACCGCCGCGGGTTGCCGGAATTCGTTGAACCAAGGGTTGCAGGTCGCCTTCCGCAGCGGGGCCGTCATGGGATTGACGGTCGTCGGTCTCGGGCTGCTCGACATCTGCATCTGGTTCGCGATTCTCTACTGGATCGTGAACATGTTCGGCGTGACGATGTCGCTCGAACAGATCACGGTCACGATGTTGTGCTTCGGAATGGGTGCCAGCAGCCAGGCGCTCTTCGCTCGTGTGGGTGGTGGTATCTTCACCAAGGCCTGTCTCTTATACACATCTGACGC
>CAYVVR010000721.1:0-2031 GCA_964454655.1 uncultured Planctomycetaceae bacterium
CGAACTGCACAATGTGGCCGACGAACCGGCGTATCGGGTCGTGTTCGAAACGATGAAAGATTACTGGAAGCAGTTCGAGACAGACGTGCCGTTGCGTATCGACTCGGCGGACTGACGATCGCTCGATTCACGCCTGATTGCCGCATTATCGACAGTCGCCGACGAGCCGGCCGGCGTTAGTTCAACGCAACACGGAATTCGTTTCGGGGATGGCGACGTACATCGGGAGATAACGGTAGTACACTTCGAGGCACAAGGCGGCCGTCGCCGTGGTATAGACCGTTCCCCCGTAGCCGCCCCAGGTCGTGTTCGCCGGCCAGCTTCCGGCCGATTCTCCGGTTGTCGATTGCATGGCCAAAAGGTGATCTTTCAACGCTCGATTCCACGTATTCCACGCTTCGCCCTGCTGGTAATACAACGCCATCGAGGCGTAGTACCAAAAGTACAGGTTGTTCTCGCCCGTGCCGGGCCGGTGCTGGAGGAGGAACGCATCGGCTTCTCGCAATGTTTCGGTGGAAATCGATTCCCCCAGTAGCTGACGACAGACCAAGGCTTCGGCAGTCATCGCAGGCGAGATCGGTTCACCCGGTCGATACGACGCCAACCCGCCGTATCCTCCGGCACGCACGTTTTTCAGAAAACGTTCCGCTTTTGTGAACGTATCGGCCGGTACGGGGATACCGGCGAGTCGCGCACTGCGTAACGCCATCAGTTGCCAGCCCATCTGGCTGGTATCTCCGGGATCTCCCGGGCGATATCGCCAACCACCGCCCCGGGGATCCTGAGCGGAAAGGCTGAAGGCAACGGCCCGACGAACGGGACGTTCCAACTCCGGATCGCCCGTCATACCGTAGGCCTCGGCCAAGGCCAGGGTTCCCATCGCGTGGCAATACATGAACTCGTACACGCGAGCTCCGCCGGCAAGATGCCCCTGGGGGGCTTGCGAGCGAACGAGAAAATCAACCGCCGCGGCTACGTTGCGCCGATACGGACCGTCATGTCGATGCGTGTGCCCCGCACCGAGGAAGGCCAACAAGGCCAACGCCGTAATGCCGGTTTGCGCTTGGGCCCCGGCACCGCCACGATCTTTGCCCAGGGTGTAGGTTTCTTTTCCTGCTCCATGGCGAATGGGATTCCAACTGCCGTCTGCTTCCTGGTGAGAGGCGAGCCACGCCAGCGCCCGTCGAACGGCCTGTTCGGTTTCCTCGTCGGCCCCGAATCGCTTGGCGAGGGCCAATTTGTCGGGATCGAGTCGCAGGCGATAGAGCTCGGGGACCGATGCGCTGCGGACGTCGTTCGACTGGAAGATCGGCCGCCGAACGGGAAGCACGGAAGCCGCCTCGGTATCACGAACCGTGGGGACTCGCACTCCGGGTTGCGACATCTGAGGGCTGTTCCCGACGGGCCGAACAATAGGTTGTGTCGGAAGTTCGATAATCTCGACCGAAGGGAGTGTGTCTATTACCGGTTCCGTTTTGGTGTCGAGCGACGACGTCGCGACGGCCGACCGGTTTTCGCCCGAAACCGGGGACGCGAAATATCCCGTTGATTCCCTCGACAGCCTCGGTGCCGGCTTCTGGTCGGTGACCGCGAACGAACTGGGAACGCGGCTAGGTGCCTCGGGTGTGGGAGGCGTAGGAACGGCGTCGTTCGAAGCGACGGTTTGCCGTTCTGTGGGGGGAACGGCAGAAGTCGAGAGGTCCGAAAAGACGTCGGCCGGCGGTTCCCGTGGAATAATCGAACGTGCCTCGATATTTTCCTGTGCTTCGGCAGATAGCGACGGGGCGGCGATCGGATGCCCCGCCGCAGGCGCGCGGGCCGAAGCGGCGGCCGATTCTTCGGGCGACGTGCGATCTGAAGGGGAGGCAGTTATTTCGTCGTCGCCGGTCAGTTCGAACCAAACGACATCGCCGTCATGGCCGGGAGCCGAAGGCGTGACGATCTCGATCGTCGTTGCCAAGGCGATCAACACAATGTGCGCAACCGCCGAAAGAACGGCGTATTTGTAAATCGGTTTTGACCGCACGAATT